>NZ_JABFBC010000004.1 GCF_013093415.1 Halovulum dunhuangense | reverse complement strand
AGGCGGTAGACCCTTCCAACCACAGGGCGTGCACGGCCCCGATGGCGCGCATCACCCTGACCCGTCCAACTGCCTGCCACACCGCGGGTGTCGATGCAAAGTCCGGGGAAGAAAGGCAAGCGCCGCCCGGGTGAGAAGCATATGGCGGGGCAAGGGGAAACGGCAAGAAAGCCGAAACTTCCCGAACACAGGTCGAAAAATCCGGCAAATATCAATTTTTACTTAAATTTTCAGAACAAACCAAAATATTCCGAGAAAATATAAAATTTTCCCAAAATCCTGTCCGCAAGCAGGGACTCTACCCCTCCGGCTGCAAAGTCGGGGGATGACATGAGAATCCTGGTACACATCAAATCCGCAGTAGCCGTGCTGTCCATCTTTCTAATACCGATGCAGAGCCTTGCAGAGGGTGAGTCGTTCTCACCAAGAATTGCGGGGCATGTTACGCATCTTCAGAATGACGCGCTTGTATTCGATGGCAATGATCGGTGGAGAACCGGAAGCGGATCCACGTCTCTCTTTTTTGAAACTGACGCGCGTCTTTACGAGTTGCGTGGAAGAGTTGAGGTCATTACGCCGTGGAACGCGAAACACAAGCCTGTCGATCGCGCCGCCACGGGCGTTTTCGGCATCGGACTGTTTGCCCACGAGAACATGGGCAAGAATCGGGTCTCTTATGGGCTCGAATATGTGAGAACTTCATCAAAGATTCTTGGCCTTCAGGAGTTTATTCATGAAAGCCTCGACTCCGGAGGATACTCGCACGAGCGCCGGCAGTCAGAGACGGTACCGGATGAAAGCTTCATCTCTTTCAAGGGGGAACTCTCTCGTGAGTATCGCCCGACGCAGTATGCCGTGTTGCGTCCGTATACGTCCGTCCAACTGGGGTTCGACACCCATTTCCGGTTGGGACTGGAGGCTGTCATCGGGTCGTCCGGCTTCCCGCTGATGTCGGCGCGGGATCCCGTTACCGGCTTCTCGATCCCGGCGACCCCCACCAGGTCGGCCGCGCTGGGCAGCGGAGGGGCGATCAATCTGCACCTCGGAGCAGACATAAGCTTCGGCCATGATGACTATACCCTGAATTCGGGCTTGGTGACGCCCTCTCCGGTAAGAACGCGCCTGCGTGCAGGAGCACAGATAAACACCGGCAGGGTCGTTCTGTTCTATGGCGTGGCGCTTCTGTCGCGCGAATTCAAGGAACAGAAAGAAGCGCAGATGGTCGGCGCCGCATCCCTGAACATCCGTTTCTGAACGGGTGTCCAGGGAAGGGATCCGGCGCCACGCGATCCAGCAGAGCGGCACCGGGCGTGTTGCGCAAGCAATCCGCGGAACGGCCCGGTCCCGAAAGGCCGCGAACCCCTGCCGCCCGGAATTCTGCAAGACGCCGGGGACGGCCGACGGTCGCCTGGCGGGGCAGATCCACCGCCCGCCGACGATGTCCGTCACCGCGCATCAGGCCGTGGGGTGAAGGGCCGTGTCCTCGGCGACGACATGCCCGTTGCCAAGATCGCGCAGGCGCAGGCGCGGCGGCGGATCGCCCAGGCGGCGCACGGGGCTCGGGATCTCGGTGTCGAGGCGGGCGGACGGCTGGCGCTGGTGGCGCGGGTCGGGCACCGGCACGGCCTCGATCAGCCGACGCGTGTAGGGATGAGCGGGCGACCCGAAGACCTGTGCCCGCGTGCCCAACTCGACGACCTGGCCAAGATACATCACCGCGACCCGATCGGCGATGTTGTCGACCACCGCCATGTCGTGGGAAATGAACAGGTAGGAGACACGGAACTCTTCCTTCAGGGCGCGCAGAAGGTCGAGAACCCGCGCCTGCACCGACACGTCCAGCGCCGAAACACTCTCGTCGGCGATGATCAGGCGCGGCTCGAGCGCGAGCGCACGCGCGATGCAGATGCGCTGCCGCTGCCCGCCCGAGAATTCGTGCGGGTAACGCTCCACATGCCGGCGCGACAGGCCCACCCTCTCGAACAGGTCGACCACCCTGGCGCGGCGGCTTTCGGCTGTGCCGATGCCGTGGATCACCAGCGGCTCGGCCACGAGATCGCCCACGCGCATGCGCGGGTCGAGCGCCGCCATGGGATCCTGGAAAACGAGCTGCGCCTCGCGCCGCGCCGCGCGCAGATCGGCAGCGGTTCCCCCCAGGCGCTTGCCGCCGATCTCGATGCTGCCACGGAAAGGTACCAGCCCCGCCATCGCCCTGGCGATGGTGGACTTGCCGCAGCCGCTTTCGCCCACCAGCGCCACTGTCTCGCCCTCGCGGATATCGAGGGAGACGCCGGCGACCGCGTGGACCCGGTGGGTGACACGGCCGAACAGGCCGCCGCGCACATCGAAGGTGACCTCGACATCCGAAAGCCGCGCGACCACCTGCCCGCGCGCGGCGGCCTGCGCCACGGGCGCGGGCGCGGCCGGCCGCATGCGCGGGACCGCCGCAAGAAGCGCGCGGGTATAGGGCTCGCGCGGCGCGGTGAAGACCTGCTCCACCGTTCCCTGCTCGACCATGCGGCCCGACTGCATGACGATGACATCGTCGGCCAGTTCCGCAACGACGCCCATGTCATGGGTTATCAGGATGATCGCCGTGCCCAGATCCCGTTGCAGGTCGCGCAGAAGTTCCAGCACCTCGCGCTGCACGGTCACGTCGAGCGCGGTCGTGGGCTCGTCCGCGATCAGCACGTCGGGCCGCAGCGCCAGCGCCATGGCGATCATGATGCGCTGGCGCATGCCGCCGGAAAGCTCGTGGGGGTATTGCCCGAGCCGCCGCTCCGGCTCTGATATGCGCACCGCGCGCAGCGCCTGAAGCGCGAGCGCCCGCGCCGCGTCACGGCCGAGCGCCTCGTGCGCCTCGATCGCCTCGGTCAGCTGCCGGCCGATTGTCATCACCGGGTTGAGCGAGGTCATCGGCTCCTGGAAGATCATGGCGATCCGGTTGCCACGGATCCGCTGAAGCGCCTCCTCGGGAAGTGCGGTCAGGTCGGTCTGCCCCAGCCGGATGCTGCCACCGGTCACGCGCACCGCGGGCGGCGGCAGAAGCCCCATGATGGCAAGCGAGGTGATCGACTTGCCCGAACCGCTTTCCCCCGCGATGGCAAGGGTGCGGCCACGCTCCAGCGCGAAGCTCATGTCGCTGACAAGGGGGTGCAGCCCGCTCTCGGTCCGGACCGAGATGGTCAGCCCCTCGACCGACAGCACCGGCTCGGCTCCCGGGGCCTTGACGGCCCCGGGCTGGGTTTGCGCAAGCGCCGTCATTCGAAGACGCAGCGCGGGAAGTAGAAGGACACGACCCAGTTCGGCATGTCCACGATCTCCGATATCCGCAGGTCGCCGCAGGTGGAAACCAGCATGTAGGCATCCACCGCCTCCATGCCGTGCTGCGCGCAGAGCAGGTCGATCATGTTCGACACCGCGTCCCTCGAGGCCTGCATCAGGTCGGGCCCGATGCCGGTCGTCACCTCGTAGCCCTGCGCGTCGAGATGGCGCGTGACCGGCCCCGGCGTCGTGAAGCGGGGCGTCCTGAGCTTCGCGTCCTTCACCAGGTCGAGGGTCAGCACCACGTCCATCGGGCTTTCGATGGCCGTGCCGCAGACCTCGCCGTCGCCCTGCGCGGCGTGGGTGTCGCCCACGCTGAACAATGCGCCCTCGACTTCCACCGGCAGGTAAAGCGTGACCCCGGCCGTCAGGTCGCGGATGTCCAGATTCCCGCCCACCCGGCGCGGCGGCACGATCGAGTGATGCCCCGGCTCGGCCAGCGCGTTGCCGATCGTGCCCGCGAAGGGCTTGAGCGGCACGCGGCCGGACTTGCCCCAGAGCGCGGGCTCCATGGTCCCGGGATCGTATTTCCACAGCGTGAGCGCTGCCTCGGTGAACTGGTCGGCGAGCAGCCCGAAACCGGGGATGTTCGCCGTCCAGCCCCAGCCCGAGGGCGCGAAGCTGTCGATGGTGATCTTGAGCGCGTCGCCCGGCTTCGCCCCTTCGACATGGATCGGACCCGAAACCGGGTTGATCCTGCCGAAATCGAGGGCCTTCACCGTTTCGACGGTGGACGACGGGCCAAGCTGGCCCGCCGAACTGTCATGGCAATGGAAAAGGATCGTCGATCCGGGCGCCACCCGTTCGGCCGGGACATTGGTATTGTCCCAGCCGAAATGGTGCTGCGCGCCGTGGATCGTGTAGTCGCACGCCTTGCACATCGCCTTACTCGGTCACGTAGACATAGTCGTAGTTGACCGGGATCGACACCGGATCGACATAGAGCGCGTCATCGCCCCCCATGCGCGGCGACTTCATGGTGTAGCGCTGTTCGTTGAACACCGGCACCCAGGGCGCGTCCTCCATGACGCCCATGTAGACGTCGGACCACTTCGCCATGCGCGCGCCGCTCATCGCCGGGTCGGTGATGCCGTCGGCCTCGACCGCCATGGCATCAAGCGCCTCGTTGCAGTACTTGGACCAGTTCCACCCACCCTCAACGGCCCCGGCACAGCCGAGGATCGGTCCGTAGAAGTTTGACGGATCGGGGAAATCCGCGATCCATGCCATGCCGCCCGACCAGATCATCGGCGCGTTGCCGGCGCCGCCGGCCTCGATCACGTTGGCCTGCGCAAGGCTCTGGATCGAGGCCCTTATGCCGATGGTGGCCAGGTCCTGCTGGATCGCCTGCGCGATCCGCGGGTTGGGATCGGTGTTCATGACATAGAGTTCGGTGTCGAACCCGTCGGCCAGCCCCGCTTCGGCAAGCAGCGCCTTTGCGCCCTCGGGGTCGAAGGGATATCCCTCGTAGCCCTCGGTATAGCCCGGCATCGACGGCGGCAGCGGCTGGGTCGCGGCGACGGCGCGGCCGTTGATGATCTGGGTGATCCGCTCCTTGTTGATCGCCATGTTGATGGCCTTGCGGACATTGACGTTGTCGAGCGGCGGCGTGTTCACGTTCAGCGTGATGTAGCCGGTATGAAGCTGGCCGCCCTCGACCACGCGCGCGGCCTGTTCGGGATCGCCCATCACCTCGACGAATTTCGCCGGCGGAATACCGTCGCCCGGCACGTCCACTTCGCCGTTCTGAAGACGCAGCAGCGCGACGATCGGCTCCTGTCCGACCTCGAAGGTCACGGTATCGAGATAGGGCACACCCGCGCGCCAGTAGTCGGCGTTCTTCTCGAACACCAGCCGCTGGCCCAGGGTCCATTCGGCCAGCTTGAACGCGCCGGTCCCCACGGGCTGCTTGCCGAAATCGTCGCCCGCCGCCTCGACGGCCTCGCGCGCGACGACAGAGGCGAAGTTGAGCGCCATCACATGCAGGAACGTCGCGTCGGGCCGCGAAAGGGTGATCCTGACGGTCAGCGGATCCACCACCTCGACGCCGCCAAGGCTGGTGGCAGAGCCGTCCGACATCGCGTCATAGCCCGCGATCGACCCGAAAAAGCCCGCGCCCGGCGACTGGGTCGCGGGGTTGGTCACGCGGTCGAGCGAGTATTTCACGTCCTCGGCGGTCATCTCGCGGCCATTGTGGAACTTGACGCCCGGCCGCAGCCTGAAGGTGAAGGTCATGCCGTCTTCCGAGATCTCGTAGCTTTCGGCAAGGCCGGGGCGCAGCTCGGTGGTGCCGGGGACGTAGTCCATCAGCCCGTCGAACAGCGACTTGATCATCGACCAGTTCTGCCAGTCGTAGCCGATGGCGGGGTCCAGCGTCGCCACGTCGTCCTTGTAGGTGACGACGATGCCGCCGCCCGCCCTGGCGTTCGGGTCGTGCGTGTAGTCCTGGGCGAGCGCGGGCAACGCGAAGGTCGCGATGAGCGCGGTCGTGGCAAGCAGTCTTTTCATTTCCGTCTCTCCTGTTGGTTGGTCGATGGATCGTTGGTCACCGCACCCGGATCCGGGGGTCGATGAAGGGTGTCACGATGTCGGCAAGCAGGTTGCCCAGCACGATCGCGCAGGCCGAAACCAGGGTGACGCCCATGATGATGGGGATGTCCACGCGCTGGATCGCCTGCCAGGCAAGCTGGCCGATGCCGGGCCAGCCGAACACGCTTTCGACGACGACGATCCCGCCCATGAAGATGCCGATGTCGATGCCGATCATGGCGATGATGGGCAGGATCGCGTTGGGCAGGGCGTGGCGCAGGATGACGCGGCGCCGGCTGAGGCCCTTTGCCCGGGCGGTTCGGATGTAATCCTGCCTGAGCACCTCGATCATCGAGGAGCGCATCATCCGCGAATACCAGCCAGAGCCCAGTATGCCGAGCGTGATCGAGGGCAGCACCAGGTGCGCGAAGGTCCCGTAGCCGCCGATGGGAAACCAGCCCAGTTTCACCGCGAAGACATAGAGCAGCAGCAGCCCCACCACGAATTGCGGCGCCGAGACCCCGACGAACGACGTGATCATCAGCGCGTTGTCGGTCGCCGTTCCGCGCCTGAGCGCGGCGATGATGCCCATGGTCAGGCCGACCACCAGTTCGCAGAGGATGGCGCCGGCCATCAGCAGCAGGGTGGCCGGCAGCCGGGCCGCGATCAGTTCCGACACCTCGGATTTCTGAAGATAGGACCGGCCCAGATCGCCCTGCACCAGCCCCGAAAGGTAGCGCCAGTACTGCACGACGAAGGGCTGGTCGAGCCCGAGTTGCCGGCGGATGTTTTCCACCGTCTCGGCGGTGGCCGAGCGTCCCGCGATCTGGCGGACCGGATCGGCCGGCAGGGCATAGAGCAGGAAGAAGGTGATGAACGAGACGCCCAGCAGGATCAGCGCCGCCTGGGCCAGTCGCCGGAAAAGATAGGCCGCCATCAGTCGCGCCCCCTCTGTGTGGGGTCGAGCACGTCGCGAAGCGCGTCGCCCACCAGGTTGAACGCGAGCGCCAGCACAAGTATCGCCGCGCCCGGCAGGAACACCAGCCAGGGCGCCGCCTGGAAATAGGTCTGGTTCTCGAAGATGATGTTGCCCCAGGACGGCGTGGGCGGCTGCACGCCGATGCCGAGAAAGCTCAGCGTCGCCTCGAGCAGCACCGTGGTCGATATCCCGAGCGTCCCCCAGACGATGATCGTGGGCACCAGGTGCGGCAGGATATGCAGGAACAGGATGCGCACATGCCCCGCGCCCAGCGCGCGTTCGGCGGCGATGAACTCGCGTTCGGCAAGCGAGGTCGTCTCGGTATAGAGCACCCGCGCCGTCTGCACCCAGTTCACGAGCGCGATCACCAGCGCCACGATCCAGAGCGACGGCTGGAAGATGGCCGCAAGGCAGATCGCCAGAAGAAGCGCGGGAAAGGCCATCATCAGGTCGGTGAAACGCATCAGCACGCTGCCGATCCAGCCCCGGAAATAGCCCGCCGTCACGCCGACAAGGGTGCCGATCAGAAGCGCGAGACCATTCGCGACCACGCCGATGATCAGCGATGTGCGCGCCCCGTGCATGAGGCGGCTCAGCAGGTCGCGGCCCAGAAGGTCGGTGCCCAGAAGGTATTCGCCCCCCGGCGGAAGCGGCGCGCCCTCGATCGTGAGCCCGTCGAAGTGCTGCTCGTCGGGGCCATAGCTGGTCAGGAAAGGCGCGAAGATCGCGCAGCCCACGGCCAATCCGATCAGCACGAGCCCAAGCACCGCAAGCTTGCGGCGGGCCAGGCGCGCCAGCGCCCCCTGCGGGCGGGTTTCAGGAAAGCTCGTGTCGGACATCGCCGTCCCCCGTCGCTGCGTGCCGCGCGACCACGCGCGCCGCCGCCTGCTCGATCGTCTCGCGCCATGCCATGGCAAGCTGGCGCAACTGGGCGAATGCCTCCTCCTCGGTCCTGCCGCGCGTGGCAAGCAGGGTGACGGCCCGCACGACCGTCTGCCGCTCGGCCAGCCGCTGCCGGAGCCCGGCAATCTCGGCCGCAGATGCGCGGCGCGCCTCGAAGCCCTGGCGCGCGATCAGCAGCGCCGAGAAAACGCCGTTGTCGCCAACGGGCTTGAGGATCTGCGCGTCGGCGCCCTGTTTCAGCGCCCATTCGATGCGCCCCGGCGCTTCGGACCCGATAAGCGCGATCATCGGCATCGGCGCCTCGCCCGGCGCCCAGGGGAACTGGCCGTCATGGCCCATGTCCGCATCGAAGAACACATAGTCGGCCCCAAGCGCCACGGCGGGCAGGTCGGGCCAGTGCTCGCTGACCGCAAGGCCTATGGCGAGAAGCTGGCGCGTCAGCGCCTGCACGGTGGCGTGCGGGCGATGCAGGATCATCGCGCGCGCACCGCCAAGATCCGGAACCATCAGCCGCTTCTTCATTTCACCACCGACAGGCTTGCCCGCGGCGCCGTCAGCTGCCGGTCGCGGTTGCACAGGTAGGGATCGGCCACCACGCTGTCCCACCGCTCCAGCACCCGGAAGACGCCCGCTTCCATCTGCGCGATGACCACAGGCAGGGCGGCGTGATGGGTGCCAGTGTCGATCCTGAGACCGCCCTCGACCCGAAGCCCGAGGAGTTCCGGGAGCGTCGCCTCGGTCGGGTTCGCACAGCGCAGGAGCCTGAGCGCCAGCGTCCTTACCGCTTCATGCGCCGCCGCCTCGAAGGCCGAGCCGTGCGGCGCGTCCCCGGCGCGGAAATAGGGCCCGGCCGAGATGAGGCCCTCGGCGGCGGGGCCCAGCGCCTCGGTCTCGCATTCGGTCAGGTTGCACGACAGCACGGGGCAGCGCGCGGGCGTGAAATGCGCGTCCTCCGCCCCCAGCGCGCGATAGGCCACGAGGAAGCTGTAGGAGGACGGGCCGATCAGGTTGTTGAGGATGAAGTCGGGCCGGGTTGCGCGGATCTCGTCGATGAGTCGTCCCACATCCTCCTCGCCAAGCGGCAGGTAACGCTCTCCGGCCACCTCGCCGCCGGACTCCGAGATCATGTCGCGCGCGACGCGGTTCATCTCCCAGCCCCAGATGTAGTTGGAACCGGTCAGATAACCGTTTCGCCCGTATCGCGCGAAAGCCCATGTCAGCAGCGGCAGCAGGTGCTGGTTCGCGCAGGCATTGGCGTAGACGACGCGGTCCGACGTCTCGAACCCCTCATAGGGACACGGATACCAGAGGCTTCCGCCCAGCTTCTCCAGCGTCGGGATGACTTCCTTGCGGCTCCACGAGGTGACGCAGCCGACGATGTGCCGCGCCGAGGTGTCGCGCAGGATCTCTGCGCAGAGCAGTCCGTAACGGTCCACGTTGCCTTGCGGGTCGCGCTCGACCGGCACGAGTTCGATCGGCAGCGAGGGATCGGCATTCACCGCCTCGACCGCCGCCAGCGCGCCGGTGCGGCAGGCCTCGGATAGCCGCCGATAGCTGCCCTCGCGGGAAAACAGTATGCCGATCTCGATGCGCAACGCTCGCGAGCCCCAAACAAAAGCGCCCCGCGTCTGACCCGGATCCGGCTGGATCCCGTGCAGACGCGAGGCGCGGATGCCTGCCGGACCCATGGATCCGGCTATGTTCGTCCCCCACGGTGTCCGAGTCTTGACGCAAGTCAAGCGACTCGATGCGCCAGCCGCCACTTCTGACCGGAAACGGACAGGCCAAGGCGAAGCTTTGGGCCATATCGGACACCCGTTGCACATTTCGGCGGCACCGGACGCATTCGGAAAGCCCCCTGCTTGCGTCCCGCATTTACCGTTCCGCCATTCCGCGCCACAGGCACGCCCATATCGCGCTTGCATCAGCCAGGATCGTCGTCATGCCCATCCGGCGCATGGATCGCGGGTCGGCCGCAGGGCGGCCATATTCATGTCCTTAAGATCAAAGCCGACTGATTCCGGTTGATCGTTCCCTTGAGTCCGGGATCGCAGCCGGTGAAGGAACCTTATGCCAGAGTTTCCGAAAACTGATGTCCGCGGTGAACAGTCCTTCGGGGCCGGTCCCCGTCAGGACGACACGCCTGCCAGACCGACAAGGTGAAATGCCTGTGACAAGGGTTCCAGAACTCTCAGCCAACGCTCTCGACGCCTTCGACCAGGTGCTTGTCCCGGTCTGGATCTTCTCGATCGAGAGCCTGAAGATCCTCGAGGCCAACCAGTCGGCGCTGGACTGGCTGGGCTATGATCTGGCGACGCTGCGGACAATGACGATCGCGGACCTGCGGCCGGAACCCGACCGGGCCCGGATCATCGAGACGGTACGGCGATTCGAAGGAACAAGGGCCGATGCCGGAACATGGACGATCATCGACCGGTCGGGACGGCGGTTCACCGCGCATTTCAGTTGGAGCAGGGTAAGCTACAAGGGCATGGCAGCCGTCGTCGCGAGCATCCGCGACATGACGCTGATGTCACGGGCCGAGGCGCTGGCCGCCAATCTCAGGGTCCAGAACGACGCGCTTCGCCGCAGGGCCAGCCTGTCGGCCGAACATCTTTCGCGCCTTGTCGATGCGCTTCCCGGCAAGATGCTGGTGGTGACGCCGGGGGACTACCGGGTGGTGGCGGTCACCGACGAATACGCCAAGGCCGTCATGCTGGATCGCGACGCGCTGCTGGACCGGCACCTGTTCGACCTGTTTCCGGATGATCCGAACGAGCCCGGATCCGACGGGGTGGCCAATCTGGAAAACTCGCTTCGGCGGGTCGAGGTCATGCGCGTGACCGACGTGATGAACCTGCAACGCTATCCGGTGCGCCGCCCCGACGGCAGCTTCGAGGAACGCTTCTGGCTGCCCACGAACAAGCCGGTGCTCGATGCCGACGGGAACGTCATCCACATCGTGCACCGCGTCGAGGATGTGACCGCGCTGGTCGCGGAAAGCGCCGTGACGCAAGGCAACAACCGGGCCAGCCCGAGAGAGCTTTCCGAGGCGCGCAACGCCTTTCTTGCCCTGGAGGAACGCGAAACGCGCCTGAGGACCGCAGAGATGCTTCTCGAGCTGGGCGCGTTCGAATGCGACTTCAATGACGGCACATTCCGCTGGTCGGATCGCGCCTTCGATATCTTCGGGGTTCCGCGCGACCGTTCCGCCCCCAACTTCGATGGCTATGTCGCCCTCGTGCATCCGGACGACCAGCAGGCGATGCTCGAGAACTACAGGCGCTTCATCGAAACGGGCGCGCCCGAGATCGAGTTCCAGCACCGGATCATCCGGGCCGATGGCGCCGTGACCTATGTGCACGGCATGGGCGCACGCCATCGGGTCGACGGCAAGGAAATCGTGATCGGCTTCGTCCAGGACATCACCTACCTTCGCGAGGCAGAAGAGAAGCTGCGGGGCGAGGCGCAGCGGCGGCGTTTCGCCAGCCGGCTCGTCAGCCTGGGCAGCTGGCGGTACGATATCGGGCAGGCGACCGTCGCATGGGGCGACGGGATCGCCGCCATTCACGACGAGCCCGAGGCCACATCCCCGTCGGTCGAGCAGGCGATATCCTACTACATCCCCGAGCATCGCGGCCTGATCCGCGAACGCTTCGATGCCTGTGTCCAGAAGGGGGTGTCGTTCGACGAGATCTGCCAGATCATCACTGCCAAGGGCCGAAAGGTCTGGGTGCGGGCGATCGGGGAACCGGTACGCGACGCGTCGGGCAGGATCATCGCGGTACAGGGGGCATTCCAGGACGTCTCGGACCTGATCAACGCCCGCGACGCCGCCTCGGAACTTTCCGAGCGGCTGCGCACGACGCTGGAGCGCATGAGCGATGCCTTCTTCCTGCTGGATGAGGACTGGAACTTCGCATTCATGAACTCGCGGGCAGAGGAATTGCTGCTGCGTCCGCGGGACGAGCTTCTGGGCAGGAATTTCTGGGTTGAGTTTCCCGAAGCCGTGGGAACCCAGTTCGACGAACAATACCGGCGCGCCGTGTCCCTGAACTGCCCGGTCCGTTTCGCCGAATACTACGCGCCGCTGGAAGCATGGCTCGAGGTGGCCGCCGATCCGACACCGCAGGGGCTGGCGGTGCATTTCCGGGACATCACGCTGCAACGCGCCCGCGACTTCCAGCTTCGGCTGCTGGAGGCCGCGGCAGCCCGCATGAACGACATCCTGCTGATAACGGAAGCGGAACCGATCAGCGGGCCGGACGGGCCGCGGATCGTCTATGTCAACGACGCCTTCGAACGAAGGACCGGCTTCTCGCGCGAGGAGGCGATCGGAAAGACGCCGCGCCTGCTGCAAGGCCCGAAGACCGAGCGTGCCGAACTGGACCGCATTCGGAACGCGCTGTCGCGCTGGCAACCGGTCCGGGCCGAGCTGACCAACTACACCAAGACAGGCGAGGAGATCTGGCTGGAACTGGACATCGTCCCGTTGGCCGACGAGACGGGCTGGTATACCCATTGGGTTGCCATCGAGCGCGACATCAGCGAGCGCAGGCAGGCGGAACAGGCGCTCAACGCGAACGAAGAGCGGTTCCGGCTTGTCACCAAGGCCGCCGGCACGGCGATCTGGGACTGGCATGTCGCGGATGACAAGCAATGGTGGAGCGAGGGCCTTCAGGACATCTTCGGACATACCCCGGACAAGCACAACGTGGTTCCCACGATCTGGCGTCAGAACGTGCATGTCGACGATGTTGCCCGCGTGGATGCTGCCCTGGACCGCCTGGTTTCGGGAGAAGACAGCATCCTGAAGGAAACCTATCGCTTCCGGCGGTCGGATGGCAGCTGGGCCATCGTCGAGGACCGCGCCTTTGCCCTGCGCGACGGTACCGGCAGCGCCGTGCGTGTTCTGGGAAGCATGACGGACGTTACCGACAAGACGCAGCTTGAAGAACGGCTGCGCCAGGCGCAGCGGCTTGAAGTCGTGGGGCAACTGACGGGGGGTGTCGCCCATGACTTCAACAACCTGCTGACGATCATTCTCGGCAACGCCGAGCTGCTGGAAGAAGCACTGGGCGGGCAGCCGGCCCTGCAGAAGCTTGCCCGGATGTCGCTGGACGCCGCGGACAGGGGGGCGGCCCTGACAAGCCAGTTGCTTGCCTTTTCGCGCAGGCAGCCGCTTGCGCCGAAGATAATCGATGTCGCGAATCTGATCCTGGGAATGGACGGCCTGTTGCGGCGCACGCTTCCCGAGAACATCGACATGGAAATCGTGAATGCCAGCGATCTCTGGCAGATCGAGGCCGATGCCGCACAGCTTGAATCCGCGCTGCTCAACCTGATCGTGAACGCGCGTGACGCGATGCCGAACGGGGGATGGCTGACCATCGAGGCGACCAATACCGTGCTCGATAACGATTACATCGCAACGGAGCCGGATGTCCGGCAGGGCCAATATGTCGTCATTGTCGTCACCGATACCGGCCACGGGATCCCGCACGACATCCTTGGCAGGATCTTCGAGCCGTTCTTCACGACCAAGGGGGTCGGCAAGGGTTCGGGACTGGGGCTCAGCATGGTCTATGGCTTCGTCAAGCAGTCCGGCGGCCATGTGCGCGTCTATTCCGAACCTGGGGAAGGCACCGCCTTCAAGCTGTATTTCCCCCGCGCGCAGGGCGGCCCGGCACCGATGGACGGGGACGTACACCGGCAGATCATTGCCGGCGGCACCGAGTCGATCCTGGTGGTCGAGGATGACCCGGGCGTGCGGGATCACGTCTCCACGCAACTGCGCGGATTGGGGTATGTCGTGCTGGAGGCGTCGTCCGGGAACGAGGCTATGGACGTGCTTCGCAGGACGCCGGACGTGGATCTGCTGCTGACCGACGTGGTGATGCCCGGCGGCATGGGCGGCCGGGAACTTGCCGAGGCTGCCCGCGGTCTTCGGCCCGATATCAGGATATTGTTCACGTCCGGATACACGGAAAGCTCGTTCGTCCATGACGGGCGGCTCGATCCGAACATAATCCTGCTGAGCAAGCCATATCGGCGCGAGGATCTTGCGTCCAAGGTGCGCGAGGCGCTCGAGGAACAGCACGGACCCTGACCCATGCCCCCTGCCCCGGGTCGCGGCCTGCGCGCGCGCCGGGCATCGCCTGGGCCTTACAGCAAGCAAGCCGCAAATCCGCGTCACATCTTAGCAAACTTTCCGGGACATGATCGGCCCAGAGAGCAGCGGAAAGGAAGTGCAACTCGAATTCGCCCGCATGGTTAGCGGCCCCGGACACCTGAAGAACACGCCAGTCGTCCGGCGGCCGTCACGAAAAATCGCCCCTCCCCCCTCCGACGGGGCGATGGAAGCGCCCTCCACTCGGCCCCCTGACCCTACGCAGGGATGTGTAGAGTGGAGGGCGCGCTTACCTTTTGCGGACTGCAATGACGATCGGGATGCCTTCGGTTTCTGAACAAGAATTCTCGACCGTAAGAGCGACAAAAATGGCCACCAAAAAAATGATGCACGACATCAAGGAAGATGATGCCGAAATCCGCGAAAAATACAGGCTGAGGACCGTCGACAAGTACAATATACTCGACACGGCCCCCGAAAAGCAGCTTGACCAGCTGACAAGCCTGGCTGCCAAGATCTGTGGCACTCCGATGGCGCTGATTTCCGTGATTGACGAAGACCGACAGTGGTTCAAGTCGAACCAGGGCTTTGACACGAAGGAAACGCCACGCGAGCATTCGTTCTGCACGCACGCGATCGAGGACGACAGCATAATGGTCGTGGAGGACGCGACCAAGGACCAGAGATTCGCCGGCAACCCCTTTGTCGTGGGCGCCCCCGACATCCGGTTCTACGCAGGCTCACCGCTTGTCATGGAGAATGGCCACGCGCTCGGCACCCTCTGCGTGATCGACAGAAAGCCGCGGAAGCTATCTGAAAACCAGTTGGAAATACTTCAGATCCTGAGCGACGCCGCTGTAACCCATCTCGAACTGCGTCGTGCGTTGATGGACATGAAACTGATAGAAGGCATTCTTCCCATCTGCGCGTGGTGTCGGAACATCAGGCAGCCCGATGGCTCGTGGCAGACACTTTACGAGCATGTCATGGCGAAGCGAAGGGTCAGCCATTCGATATGCCCCGATTGCGCGGGGGAAATAAGCTAGGGCCAGTTCGCGGCGGTCCGACAACGGCGCGCGGCCGCTCCTGGCCCCGCCTCGCAGGTCCGCGCCCCGAATGAACAGTGGCGCATATGCCGTCGCGAGGGCAGGCTCGCAGCCCAGGCACAGGCGGCCCGACGGGCGGAAAAAAACCTTCGCCCCGGGCCAATCGGCCCGAAGGCGAAGGTACAAGTTCTCCCGGACTTGTTCTTTGCGCCCCGGTGCCCCTTATGGCTGCCCTTGTTACTCAAGGTTTGCGGGATTCTTGCGGTTTCTTTCGGATTTCTTTCCGCAAGGTTGCCACCCGGGGCCGTGGTCGGGCGCCTTGCCGGACGGGCCGCTGACCGGCCGGCCATGCGCAGGGCCCGCTCACAGTCGGGCGCAGCATGTCCCTGCAAGGACATTGTGGCGACGCCCCCGCCGAGGGGCCCGATTTCGGCCTTGAGTGTGCGCGCCGCGGCAAGCAATCCACCAGAAAATCCATAGATTTCGACACACTGATGGAAACTCCACCGCCGAGACTGGTCCCTGTCGCACCGGGCATAGAGCAGAAAAGCTGCGGGCCCGCACCGGCTAACAAGGGTGACGCCCGAAGGGCGCTTTAAGTGGAGAGAAGAGGATGAAGACCATCAACAAGAATGTCCTGGTGGCGCTGGCTGCCGGTTCCATGGTCATGGGCGCGCTGCCCGTGCTCGCGGCGTCTCAGACGGCGCCCGGCAGCATGACCGTGTCGGCGACGGTCGTCCGCAGCTGCAGCGTCAGCGCCGACGCTCTTTCCTTTGGCAACATCGACGACGCAGGCACTCCGGTCGAAGTGAGTGCTGACGTGACCGTCAGCTGCGGTTCTGCCAATGAAAACGACGCGGTGACGATTGCCTTCAGTGGCGGCCTCAACCCCGACGGCACCACCACCCGGCAGATGGTCAGCGCGAACGACGCAAACAACTACATCGCCTACACGCTTTCGGAGGCGACGAACGGAGTCACCCCGATTGCGATCGACGGTACCGTTCAGCCGGCGACGTCCGATGGAGGCGTAACCTACACCAAGACGATCTACGGCCAGACGCAAAGCGGCGCGGCCGCCGTGGCTGGTTCGTACTCCGACACGGTGACTTTGACCGTGACCTATGACGACGCCTATGTGGCTCCTCAGGGCTGATCCCCTGACATAGACGCCTGAACGCCCACACCCGATCTTGGAAGGTACGGATCATCATGAACACCAACGGCAACCCGAAACTCAAGACCACCATCGCGGCCCTTGCGTTCGGCTGCGCGCTTCTGCTGGCAGGGGCGTCCGCCGCGGGTGAATTCACGATCTCGCCGACCTCGATGAAGGTGTGGGCGCCTGCGCAGACGGCCGAACTGACGGTTGCGACGGGGGCGCGCAGCCAGGCCGTAGGCCAGGTGCGGGTCATGCGCTGGACCCGGTCGGGCGGGCGGGATGTCCTGACGACGACACGCGATGTCGTCGCCAGCCCGCCCGTCCTTCGGATGGCGCCGAACCGCGAGACCACGATCCGGCTGGTGCGGACCAGCAAGGCGCCGGTTCGCGGAAAGGAATGCTACCGGATCCTTGTGGACCAGTTGCCCCAGACCGGCGGAAAGGGGGCGCAGGTGGCCTTCACGATCCGCCATTCCGTCCCGCTCTGCTTCGAGAACCGGGGCTGAGGCGCGCGGGGGCGCGCCTGCGCCCGTGACGGCACAAGACTGGCAATCTGACCCGGAAGGAGCGACCATTGGACCGGTTCCGCGGCCGGACCCGTATCGTCGGCGTCCTGACATTCCTGCTGATGAGCACCGCGGCGCTGCGTCCCGCAGGGGCCGAGCCCGCTGCGGTGCCGGCGATTGCACAAGCCGGCGGCCCTTTTGCCGGGCCGTTCCTGCCGTCGGTGGACATGCCGCTTTTTCTTCTCGTCCTCGTCAACGGCGAGGATACGGGCCTGATCGCGGAATTCACCCAGCACGCCGGCGACGGGCGGATCTCGTCCACTGCCGGAGAGTTGCGCCAGGTGGGGATCAAGGCCAGTGGGGGCGACGGACGAACCGTCCATCTGGACGACATCCCCGGCCTTTCCTACGTCTACGACGATATCAGCCAGACCATCGAGATCACGGCCCCCCATTCGCAACTGGTCCCGCGGCAGATTTCGGCCGTCAAGCGGCCCGCATTCGTGCCCGCGCAGCCCGGCCTTGGCGCCGTGCTCAACTACGGCCTGACCGGCAACCTGGGCAGCAACCTGCTGGACGACGGGTTCGAGCTGTCCAGCCTTGGCGCCTATCTCGACGGGCGGATCTACACGCCGTTCGGCGTGCTGAGTTCCACCGGAACCGCAAGCTTTCCGGACTGGTCGCTCAAAGGCGGCCGTTTCCAGCGCCAGGAGACGGTGTTCTCCTACTCGAACCCCCAGCGGATGATCACCTTCTCGGCGGGCGACATCCAGTCCTCCGGCCCGCAATGGTCGCGGCCGGTGCGCATGGGCGGGCTGCAACTGATGCGGGATTTCTCGCTGCGCAGCGACGTGGTGAACACGCCGCTGCTGACCTATTCCGGCGCGGCGGCCCTGCCCTCGACCGTCGACGTGTTCATCGACAACGTGCGCGCCTGGTCGGGGCAGATCGAACCGGGGCCGTTCGTGCTGACCGAGCTGCCGACGATCACGAGCCAGGGCGAGGCGCGGATCGTGGTCCGGGACAGCGAGGGAAACGAGCAGGTCGCCCGCGTCCCCTTTTTCGCCGCGCGCGACCTGCTGCGGCGCGGCAAGCTCGATTTCTCGCTTGAGGTGGGGCACGCGCGGGAGGCCTATGGCGAGCGCAATTTCCAGTATGGCGACGCGACCATCTATTCGGCCAGCGCGCGCTACGGCGTGAGCGACCATTTCACGCTGGAAGGCCATGTCGAGGGCTCTAACGACCTGTTCATGGGCGGGATCGGGTTCACGACCACGCCGTTTCACCTGGCCGAGCTGACCCTTGCCGCGGGCGCCAGCCGCTACGGAAGTGAAACCGGGCACTTCGTCCACGGGCGCCTGCGCACGGAAGTGCTGGGCGCCAGGATAAACCTTGAGACGTTTCGCAGCTTCGGCGACTTCCGCGATCTCGCCTATGCCACAGGCGTCGATTACCTGGGCGCGGACGTGGTCAACGAAGACGTCACCGGGCTGATCCCGGCACGGGCACAGGACTCCCTGTCGGTCTATTTCCCCGAGATCTGGGACGGTGCGGGCCTCAGCCTTGGGCTGGTCAATGCCGAACGCGGCAGCGACAGGCGGACGATTCTTTCGGCAACCTACTCGCAGCGTTTCGAATGGACGGACGCATCGCTGCGCGCGGCCGCGTTCAAGAGCGTCAGAGGCGACGGGGGATACGGCGTCTCGATCGGTCTCTCCATCCCGCTGGGGCGCAAGACGCACGCATCGACCAGCGTGTCGCGCAGCGAGAACGGCGGGACGCGGGCGATTGCCAGCCTCAGCCGCCCGATGCGCCGCGAGGCGGGCAGCCTTGGCTACCGCCTCGACCTGAATTCGCAGGACGGCGAGCTGACCGGCAACGGCCGCGTGGAGTACCGTTCGCGCTACGGACAGGCGGGCCTGTCGCTGCGGGAGACGGGCCAGGGTGTCGGCGGTTCGGTGACGCTTTCGGGGGCTCTTGTCGCGGCGGGCGGCGGGATCTTCGTCGGGAACAGGATCAGCGACGCCTTCGCGGTGGTCGATGTCGGGGTCCCGGGCGTCGAGGTGATGTTGCACAACCAGCCCGTGACGCGGACCGGCCCGCTGGGGCGCGCGCTGGTCCCCGATCTTCGCGCCTATCGGGTCAATCGCGTCTCGATTGACCCGGCAAGCCTGCCGATCGACGCCTCGATCGATGCCACCAGCTTCGAGGTGGTGCCGGCCCGCAAGTCCGGCGCCGCGCTGAAGTTCGGCTCGGGCTCGGTGCCGTCCGCGCTTGTGGTGCTGCGAGACCCGACCGGCGCGTTTCTTTCCGTAGGCTCGATCGTCCGCCTCGAGGGCGGTGACGACGAGTTCATCGTGGGATTCGACGGAGAGACCTGGATCGAGGGCCTGGGGGCGACCAACCGGATCGTCGTCACCACGCCGCAAGGCCCTTGCACCGCCGAATTCGCGTTCGCCCCCCGGGTCGGCGAACAGGTTGTCATCGAAGACGTGGAGTGCCGCTGATGCTGACAAGATCTTCCATCGCCGTGCTGGCGATCGCGATTGCGCTGCTGTTTCACGCCCCTTCGGCAAGGGCCGCACTTGTCTGCGAGGCGACCATCCAGGATGTCGTGTTCGGCGAGGTTTCTGTCAGGGACGGAGCATCGGACACGACACTCGCCAACGTGTCGATCACCTGCGCCGGCGGGACGCCATCCACCTCGGCGCGCGTCTGCATCGACATCGGCACGGGAAGCGGCGGCGCGAATGCCGGCCGGTCGCCGCGCTACCTTGCGGGGCCACAGGGCGCGACGCTCGCCTATGAACTGACCAGCGGCAATTACGCCAGCTCGGGCGGCACGCTCTGGACCAACGCGGAATTCGACGTGACGCTCGACGCCAATGGCGATGGCAGCGTCGTCCCCGGGCTCTATGCCGAGATCACCTCGACCGGATCGGGCTTCGTCGGCGGAACCTACAGCTCCACCTTCCTGTCCGGCTCGGATGTCAGTCTCGACTACGGCGCCGGGTCCATCTGCACGACAAGCGGGGACGTGACCGGGTTCCAGGTCACGGCCGATGTCACACCGAGTTGCACGATCACAGCCTGGCCGCTGGATTTCGGCAACATCGACGGGACAATCCCGGCACCCATCGACGATATGACCACGCTCGACATTTCCTGCACGGACGGCACGCCCTACACCGTCAGCCTTGGCCTTGGCATGGGCACCAACGTCACGGGACCGTCCCAGCGCAAGATGATGAGCGGCAGCGAGGCGCTGACCTATGGGCTTTACCTGGATGCGGCGCGGACCATGCCGTGGGGCGACGGCGCAGGCGACGATCACGCCG
This sequence comes from Halovulum dunhuangense, assembly GCF_013093415.1. Classification (NCBI taxonomy): domain Bacteria; kingdom Pseudomonadati; phylum Pseudomonadota; class Alphaproteobacteria; order Rhodobacterales; family Paracoccaceae; genus Halovulum; species Halovulum dunhuangense. The sequence continues at coordinate 80,233 of NZ_JABFBC010000004.1, read as the reverse complement.
GGACCGGGACCGGGACCGGATCAAACCAGTCCACACCCGTCTATGGCCGCATCCAGTCCGGTCAAAGCGTGCCCGTCGGCACCTATGTCGACTCGGTGGTCGTCACCATCGAGTACTAGGACTGGCCATCGTGGCACTGCCTCAATCGACAGAAAAGCAGTATCCGATGCCCCTGATCGTCTGAATGGAATCGAATCCCTGATCTATTGCGGCCATCTTTGCGCGCAGCCTGGAAATGAAGCCGTCGATCAGGCGATCGTAAGCAGCCCAACTTTCGCCCCGCAAAGCATCCATGATCTGGTTTCTTGTCACAACCCGGTTTCTGTTTCTGACAAGATAAAGCAGGACATCATACTCGGACGTGGTCAGGACAAGCGCCTTGCCAGACTCATGCATGACACGCCGCCCGGCGGTGTTGATGGACCACGCCCCTGCCTTCAGTCTTTCCTCAGGGGCCTGCGTCGCATCCTGCCCGGATGCCGGTGCCGCCGCCGGGACCAGCGCCCTTTCCTTCCGCCTTCTATGGACGGCCGCCACCCTTGCCCGCAATTCACGCAGGCGAAAGGGCTTGGGTATGTAGTCGTCGGCACCAAGCTCAAGACCAAGCACCACGTCCACTTCCGAACTGTGCCCGCTCAACATGATGATTCCAGCGTCTTCAAATTCCCGGATTTCCTTGACCACGCGCAGGATATTCATATTCGGGACACACAGGTCCAAAATATAAATATCGATATCCTCGCGTGATTTGATCTCCGAGAATTCCTGGACACTGTTCGCGACCAGAACCTTGGAGCCATCAAGCGCCAACGCTCCCTCGATCAGCGACGTGATCTGCTCTTCATCATCAAGCGTCAGAATTGTAGGGGCATCCAGCATCTAAGCACATTCATGTTTTGGGGTGGAACGATGATGGAGCGTCCCGCCGGGGGCGGCACGTTCACATTTCCGGCGGACACCTTAAAATAAATTCCCCACCCTCGTCAAGACAAAATCAAGACTTTTTCCGCCATTACATGCATGAAGTGGTATCTGTATGTAAAATGCATGCAACATTTGCGATGGGTGGATATGGTTTTAATAAATTTTTATACTTAAATACTCAATTTTTACGGGATAAATATAAAATTTTATACGCAAAAATTTGAAATCGTTTTAGATCAGTCAATTGTATATATGTTTTGTTCTGGATATGTCCTGTTCATCCTTCTTGCTGCCATGCAGCAAAAATTCATGCGAAGGACAACCGAGGCAGGGTGTTCGACCCGGGTCGATACCGGGCACGCACTTGGGGGTGGGGACCTGCGGAAAAGCCGGCGCGGCCGCCTCTGCATCGCGATACGCGCGCGGGAAGGCCTGCGGCTTCCGCCGCTCGGGCCGGGCTGGCCCCTCGGGGCCTGCAACCGGGCCGCAAGCTGCGCGGCCCGGCGGGAAAGCGGGTTGTTCGGTAAGGCAGCCGGCCGCGCGGCTGCTCTTTCAGCCGTCTGCTCTTTCGTCCGCTACCGGCGGGAAAAGATGGGCCCAGGGGCGGGCCATCTCGAACTGGTGGCCGATCCTGCAGATCATTGCCTCGTCGCGATGATGGCCAACGACCTGCATCCCCAGCGGCAGGCCGCACGCGGCAAACCCCGTGGGCACGGCGATGGCCGGGCTTCCGGTCAGGTTGAAGGGTGTCCGGGCCTGGCGGTCATAGGTCGCATCGATCGCATCATCGTCATCGACACGCGCAGGAAGGTGAAGGCTCGATACCCCGACGGCGGCGTCAAGCCCGCGCATGGCCTGGTCGAAGGCCTGCGTCAGGCTACGCCGCAGCTGCTGGGCCTGGATATAGGTTCCGGCATCCACGAATGCGCCGGACAGGATCTTGGTCCGGGCCCGCCAACCATACTCATGGGCGCGTGACCGCATCCACGACTTGTGAACCGCATAGCTTTCCGCCTGGATGATCAGCCGGCCGCAATCGGTAAAGGTCTGAAGCGGCGGCAGGTCCATCGCGACCAGTTCCGCCCCCATCTCGCGCAGCGTGTCCAGCGCCTGCTCGACGGATTGGCGAACCTCGTCCTCGGCGTGAGCGTTGAACTCCTCCAGCACGCCGATGCGCAATCCCTTGACGGATTTCCCCAGATCGGGGCTTGCCGGGCGCGCGTCCCGCAGGCTTGTCGGATCGCGCGGATCGTGGCCGATACAGGCGTCGAACAGTGCCGCGTTGTCGGCAACCGTGCGGGTCATGGGGCCCACATGATCAAGCGAGAAGGCCAGCGGAAACACGCCATGGCGGCTGATCGCCCCGTAGGTGGGCTTCATCCCGACAATTCCGCACGCCGTTCCGGGGTGTCGCGTGGATCCTGCCGTATCCGTCCCAAGCGCCGCCGGGGACATCGATGCCGCGACTGCCGCGCCGGACCCCGAGGAGGACCCGGCGGGATGATGGGCGGGGTTCCAGGGGTTGCGGGCAGGCGGCCACGGAAGATCGTGGGACGGGCCGCCGGTCGCGAACTCGTGAAGCATGGTCTTGCCGATGATGACCGCACCGGCCGCCCGCAGCCGTGCGACCACATGCGCGTCCTCGGCGGCCTTCTCGGTTATCGTTATCCGCGAGTTTCCCGTCGTGGCCATGCCTTCGACATCGATGATGTCCTTGACCGCGACCGGAACGCCGTGCAGGGCACCGGCGCGCGCGCCCCTGGCGTGCATCGCGTCAAGTTCATCGGCGCGGCGACGGGCGTTTTCGGCATCGACGCTGATGAACGCGTGAAGCCTGTCGTTCTGTGCATCGATGCTTTGCAGAAAGGCCTCGGTCACCTGGGTCGCGGAAAGCGCGCCCTCGTCAAGACGTCGGGCAAGGTCGGTCAGGGAAAGCCGGCAGGCTGGATCGATCATGAGACATCTCCGGAAACCTGAAAGACGACAGCCGGTTCGGTCGCCGGTGCAACATCCGCATCAAGGCTTTCGGACAGGGTCCGCTGCTTGAGCAGGGACTGCCACAGGCGGTTCCGGTCATGCGCGTCGAGATGGTCCAGTCCGAGCGCGCGAAGCCGCGCGTCGAACCAGCGCCTGGTATCGTCGTTTTCGGCAGACATCGGTCGTTCTTCTCCTTTTCCGTGCGGCGTCCGGCCGGAGTTGCGCGCGGCAGGCGCGCGCAAGATCAGGCCCATAAGCGCCCCTTGTCCGCAGGCCACAAGCCTGCAAGGACGTCATGCCTTGGCCATGTTTCCTGCAACGCGCCGCTTCTGGACAAGGTAGACCCCCGCCAGCAGAAGCAGCCCCCCAAGGTTCAGGATGAGTTGCGGGAACAGAAGTATCACCGAGCTTGTCACGAGCGCCCCGCGTTCGAGCAGGGTGGTGCGGCACAGCATGAAGTTCGACAGGGCGGCCGCCGCCGCGATCACGGCGATGAAGGACGTGACCATCGCCTGCGCCGCGCCGAAGGTCATCCCTTCGGGCATCAGGATCGGCGTGTAGAGAAACAGGACGGGGATCACGAACAGGAATGCCGAGAACTTCAGCGCCGTGAACCCGGTCTTCATCGGATTTGCCTTTGCGATCGAGGCGCCGGCAAAGGCCGCCATGCAGACCGGGGGCGAGATGTTCGAGGACTGGCTGTACCAGAACACCAGCATGTGCGCGGCCAGCGCGCTGACCCCCATCACCTCGAGCGCGGGAGCGACCAGGATCGCCATCAGGATGTAGGCCGAGGTCACCGTCATCCCCATGCCCAGGATGTAGGAACTGGCCAGCGCCAGCAGGATCCCCAGAGGCAGAAGCCCGAAGGTGAACTGCATCACCGAGGTGGTGAAGATGAAGCCGAGCCCCGTGAGGAACACGATGCCCAGGATGATGCCGACCGTGCCGACGACGGCCGAGATCACGAGCGAGTTCACCGCGCCCTCTTCGAGCCCCTTGATCAGATCGACCCCGGACTTCCTCAGGACCGAGGCATAGCTTTCATCCGCGGGCTTCTTTATCAGCCGCGCGGCGATGGCGACAGCAAGGAACAGGAAAACCGTGTAGTAGACCGCCCGCGATGGCGAGGTGCCGGTCAGCATCAGGTACACGACGAAGAAGATCGGAAGCAGGTAGTACCAGCCCTGCTTGAAGATCTCCCACGCGCTTTCGCGGTCTTCCTTCGGCAGGATCGGGATGTCTTCGCGGGCTGCCTCGAAATGGGCGACCGCGGCCACCGAGAAGAAGTAGAGAAGAGCGGGTACGATGGCCGCTATCATGATCTGCGTGTACGGCATCTGGATCATCTCGGCCATGATGAACACACCGGCGCCCATGATCGGCGGCATGAACATGCCGCCCGTGGATGCCGCGGGCTCGATGGCGCCGGCCACATGCCGCTTGTAGCCTGCCTTGATCATCAGCGGGATGGTGAAGGTGCCCGTCGCGACCGTATTCGCCGTCGCACTGCCCGAGATCATGCCCATCATGCCGCTGCCCAGGACCGCGGCCTTTGCGGGCCCCCCGCGATAGCCGGCGGTCAGCGCGAAGGGCAGCCGGACGAAGAAATCCCCGGCGCCGAAACGGTTCATCAGGGCGCCGAACACGACGAAAAGCACGACGTACTGTGCGGTCACGTTCAGGACCAGGCCGAACATCCCCTCCTGGGTGAACATGTCGGTCAAGACGCGCCCCCACGGGTACCCGCGATGCGAGACGCTTTCGGGAAGAAGGTTGCCGTATACGGCGTAAAGCAGGAAGATGACCGCAACGGCTGGCAGCATGCTGCCCATGACGCGGCGCGTCGCCTCGAACGAGACGATCGTGGCCATCAACGCCATGTAGAAATCCATCTCCGTGTAGTATCCGACGCGCTGGACGAGGGCGTCGAACTCCACCACGAAATAGCCGAACGACACGACCGTCATGGCTATCAGGGCCAGATCCACCGGCGTGGGACGCCTCGGATCGGATTTTCGGCCAAACGGATAGATCATGAAGACCATCAGAATGGCAAGAAGCAGGAACATTCCGCGATAGGTTCCGACACCGATCCGGCCGAAGAAGGACGGCCCCGCCGTATAAAGGTAGAAGGCGGCGAAGAAGATCGCGATCGCAGAGAACAGGAGCCCGAACGCCCCGTCGCGCGGGCGAAGCACGGTCTCGCCTTCCGCCCCTGAAGCCGCCGCTTGCGCCTCGTTCCTTGTCTTGTCTGCGGATCGCGACATGCGTCCCCCCCTGTTTGCAGGCTGTTGTTCGGGCCCCGGACAGGCCGGGCCCGGCCACGGCGGCAGCACCGCCGTGGCCGGCAAGCGCATTGGCCCTGGGTTACTGCTGGACCGGTTCCGGCACTTCCAGGCCCTTCTCGGCCCAGAAAGCGGCGGCCGCGGGGTGCAGCGGCACATAGGCCGTTTTCAGCCATTCCATGTTGCGATGGTCATGCTGCGGGAATGCGCGGTCAAGATGTGCGGCGGCGTCCTCGGTGTATGCAAGCTCGAGGAACTCGCGGACCGCCTCGTCGGGCACATCCTTGTGCACGATCCACTGCACGCCCTGGGCGTAGGTCACCGCATCCTCTTCCTGCCCGGAATAGGTTCCGGCCGGGATGGTCAGCTTCGTGAAGAACGGAAACTCCTCGAGAAAGCCGCTCTCATCGATCTCGGCCTCCAGATCGAGCACCCGGATCGGATGCGTGGCATCGATCTCGGTCGCGAACGGGGCCGGCGCGCCGCCCGTGCGGTTGAAGCCCTCGATATCGCCATCGGTCAGCATCCGACCCAGCTCGCCCCAGCTGTAGTAGCTTATGTCGATCTGATCGCGGACACCGATATGCTCGAGGAACAGGTCGGCATCCGACGCCGAACCCGAGCCGGGAGCGCCGGGCACGAATTCGCGACCGGCAAGGTCCGCCACGCTCTGGATGTCGCTGTCGGCCAGGACGATGAAGTTCCAGCCCGAGGTCTGCTGCGCCGGCCCGACCATCCGGTATTCGGTGTAGGGCTTCTCGAAGCCTACGCCGCTCCAGGCGCCGTAGATATGGCCTTCGAACGCCATGCCGAATTCGGCCTGGCCGCTGCCGACCAGCCGGATATTCTCGACCGATCCGCCCGAAGTCGACGGCACGACGCGAATGCCATCCGCGCGCGCGTTGATGAAGTCGGCCAGCGCCGCGCCCTGCGTGTAAAAGGTTCCGGAAGTCCCGCCCAGCGGCATGCTGATCTGGTACACCTGCGCCTGTGCTGCCGCGCCGAAGGCAAGCGGCGCGACAAGCGCCATGGACGCCAGCACATTGATGCGTGTCTGCTTGTTCATCTTGGTCTCCTCCTTCAAGTTCTTTTCTCGGCGCCGGTCCGGCACCTCGGTTCTTGGGGGCCGAAGCCCCCGCGCCGCCCATGCGTGGTCGGGGCGACGCCAGCCATCGGCATCAGAGCTTCATCGCGAATGGATCCCGCTCCTCGGCCGAAAGGTCGAGCATCACGTTCTTCACCTGAGTGTACTCAAGCAGGGCATGCCAGCTTCGTTCGCGGCCATGACCGGACAGCTTGGTCCCGCCGAAGGGCGCACCGACATAGGACGCACGATAGGTATTGAGCCAGACAAGCCCCGCCTCGATCTCGCGCGCGACGCGATGGGCCCGCCGCAGATCGTTGGTCCAGACCCCCGAAGCAAGACCGTACTCCGTCGCGTTCGCGATAGCCACGGCGTCGGCTTCGTCCTCGAACGGAATGATGCACAGCACCGGCCCGAACACTTCCTCGCGGGCGATCGTCAGCGACGGGTCGACATCGACGATGACCGTCGGCTCCACGAAATATCCACCCTCGAGCGCGGGGCCGCTCGCCTTCGCGCCGCCGACCGCGATGTTCGCACCCTCGTCCCTGGCCTGCTGGATCATCGCAAGGATCTTGTCGAGCTGGGCGCGGTTCGCGACCGGTCCCATCTCGGTCGTTTCATCAAGAGGATTGCCGAGCTTGATGCCCCGCACCTTCTCCACGACCAGGCGGCATACCTCATCATAGATCGCGCGCTGGACCAGCAGGCGGGATCCGGCGATGCAGGTCTGGCCCGAGGCGCCGAACACGCCGGCCACCGCGCCGGTCACCGCGGCGTTCAGATCCGCATCGGCAAAGATGATGTTGGGCGACTTGCCGCCAAGCTCGGTCGTCACGGGGATCAGGTGCGCGGCGGCGCTTTCCAGTATCCTGCGCGCCGTGGGCAAACCGCCGGTGAAGCTGATCTTGCGGACAAGCGGATTGGCGGTCAGCGCATTTCCGATCCGGCCGTCCCCGGTCACGATGTTCACGACGCCGTCCGGGAACCCCGCCTTCGCGATGAGCTTCCCGAACGCCAGCGTCGACAGGCTCGCATGTTCCGAGGGCTTGATGACCACCGTGTTTCCGGCTGCCAGCGCCGGCGCCAGCTTGTTCGCGAGAAGCGGAAGCGGCGAATTCCAGGCGGTGATGAGAACAGCCACACCAAGTGGTTCGACCAGCGTGTAATCGAACATCTGCCCGTTATCGAGCGGGATCGTGTTGCCCTGAAGCTTGTCCGCGTAACCCGCGAAGTACCTGTAATTGCGCGCGGCAAAGCGCATCTGGGATCGGGTCTCGCGGATGACCTTGCCATTGTCGGTGCTGTCGATCGTCGCCAGCTCTTCCGCATTCTCCTCGATCAGGTCGGCAAGCCTGTTCAGCATCGCCGCCCTGTCGCGCCCGTTCACATGGCGCCAACGCTCGCGAAAGGTCCGGTGCGCGATCTCGATGGCGTTGCCGACATCCTGTTCGGTCGCCTGCGGAATGGTCCCCCAGACTTCCTGGGTAAAGGGATTGTAGCTGTCGAGACGTTCCCCGCCGGTGCCGTCGGTCCATTCGCCACCGATGAGCATCTGATAGCTTTCTGCCACGTATTCTTCCTTCCATTGTCCTTTTGCGGCACCGCCCACGCTCTCACCGGTTGGTAATCCGCGGGCGGCGCGGTACCCTGCCCCTGGAAACTCGGAGAAGGGTGTTCCATCTAGCAGAACGCTGTTCTATTTTATGCAGAGTTGGCGCCGATGCAAGCGTTTTGCACACCGGCCCCGGGTTGGTACAAATCATCGGCGACTTTATCTTGAGCGGGAGAATTTTCGTGGACGAGAAAACAGGTGTGGCCGCGGTGAACCGGGCGTTGAGCATCCTCTCCGCATTCGACGGAGAGGTGGAGCCGCTGTCCGTTTCGGAACTTGCGCGGCGCACCGGCCTGTACAAGAGCACGACCCTTCGGCTGATCGAGTCGCTGAAGGCCTACGGCTACATCATCCAGCTCGCCGATGGCCGCTACCAGCTCGGCCCCATGCTTCTTCGCCTTGGCGCGATGTACCAGCGGGCCAGCCGCATGGAGGAACGGATCATGCCCGTCCTCGAGCGCATGACCGCGGCGGGAAGCGAGAGCCCGTCGTTCTACATCAGGCACGACGCGGAACGGCGGCTGTGCCTGTTCAGGGTCGATTCCGGGCATTCGACACTGGATCGCGTCAAGACCGGGTTGCTTCTGCCACTGCGGCATGGGGCGGCCGGTCGGGTCTTTCTGGCCCATGACGACGTCCCGGATCTTCCGCCGGAGATGGTCAACGACATCCGCCGAAAGGGCTATGCCGTTTCCTTCGGTGAAACCGACCCTGACTGCGCGGCTGTTGCCGCCCCCGTTTTCGGGCACGATGACGAAGTTGTCGGGGTGCTGTCGATCTCTGGCCCGCTCGATCGCTTCACGGAAGCCCATGTCGCCAAGCAGGTCGGCTACCTTCTTCCTGCCGCGCGCGCGCTGACCAATGCCTTTGGCGGAAGATTTCCCGCCAGCGGCGACGTGACAAGCGCCGCCTGAACCGCGGCCTGGCCCGGCCCGGCACCGCCACCACGACCCGCGCAGGCGGCTACGCGCACCGCTCCCTCGCAGCAACCGCCGACAGGGACGAAATCCGCCCCCGCCCCGGCAAGCGCGCGCAGGACCGCCCCGCACGGGCATGCAGGCGCGGTTCCGATCGCGCGGGCGCTTCAGGCGGCCCGGTCCGCCTTGCGCGACACCCGCTCCGCCCAATGCGCAAGCGCGGCCCCCTCGGGCGGCAGCCGGGTCGCAAGCCCGCCGGCAAAATCCTCGAACGCGGCACGGTTCAGGGCGTTCACACCCACAAGCACGGGCACGCCCAGCGCCATGGCCTCGGCGATCACGTCCCGAAACCCGCGGCCCGCCGCTTCGTGCTTTCCGAACTTGTTGACGATGAGCAGGTCCACCCCCGCATCGAGCCGGGCCGAGACCAGGCCGACTGCCGTCTCCAGCACCGCCGGATCCAGACGGCACCCCCGCGCCTCGAGCCCGAGGTTCTGGCTTATCCGCAGGACGGGGCCGCCGGGCAGCACCTGCACGTCCATGTCGCAGGGGCCGGCACCGGGCCTTTCGGTGTTGATCTGCACCGCGCCGCAGACCCTGACGCCGCGCGCGGCCAGGTCCGAGGCAAGGGTTGCAAGAATGAGATCGGTGTCCCCGCGTCCAGGCGACATTGTCCAGGCCAGTTGCATGTCCTGCTCCTCATGCATTGGAAAAAGGGTGAAACTCCACAAGCGCGCCGGTCGGCAGCACGTCGCGGTCGGCGGGCAGAAGGACCAGGCCATCGGCGGCCGCAAGCGATCCGACCCGGGCGGAATGGGTGGCATCCCCGAACCGCACGACCTCGCGGCCCAGCGCATCGCAGCCCACCAGCGTCGCGGGGCGAAGTTCGCAGCGGCCGGGCCTGCGGCGCACCGGCACCGCCGTGACGACCAGCCGCCGCGCCCGGGGCGGCGTCTGCCCGGTCAGCCGGCGCAGCAGCGCGCCCCCGAAAAGCTGCCAGGTGACCAGGGCCGAAAGCGGGTTGCCGGGCAGACCCAGCCAGGGCGTCGCGCCGACGCGCCCGAAGGATACGGGCTTGCCGGGCTTCATCGCGACGCCGCTGAAGTGGATTTCCCCGCCCAGTGCCCGAAGGGCGGGTTTCACATGGTCTTCCTCGCCCACCGAAACGCCCCCGGTGGTGACGATGACATCGACCCGCCCGATCCGGCGCGCCAGACCCTGCATCAACGCATCCCGGCGATCGGGGATACGTTCGAGCCGGACCACTTCGACCTGCGGGTCGCGCATCGCGGCCATGAGCATGGGGGTGTTCACGTCCCATATCTGCGCGTCGTCACGCCCGCTTTCGGCGCAGGCGATTTCATCGCCGGTCACCAGAAGGGCCACGCGCAACCTGCGCCGGACCGCGACCGTGCCCACCCCGGCGGCGGCGCAGGCCGCGATCTCGCGTGGGCCAAGACGGACGCCGGGGGCAAGGATCACCTGGCCGGGCATCATGTCCTCGCCTGCGCGGCGGATGTTCAGACCGCGCGGCGGGCACCTGTCGAAGCTCACCCGGTCGTGGGACAGGTGGGCGGCTTCCTGCGCGATGACGGCATCCGCGCCGGCTGGCAGGGGCGCGCCGGTGAATATGCGCGCAACGCGCGACGTGCCGACCATAGCCACGGGCGCCGTACCGGCCGGAACGCGGGATGCGACCGCAAAGCTCCAGGGACCGTCGCCCGCGAAGGCCGCGGTGCTTACAGCGTAGCCGTCCATCGCCGAATTGTCGAAAGGCGGTGTCATCGTGTTGGCGCGGACCGGCTCTGCCAGGACGCGGCCAGCCGCGCCGAGCAGCGGCACAGCCCCCGTGCCGGGCACCGGCGAGACATGTGTCTCGATCCGTGCAAGCGCCTCTTCCAGGCTGATCAGCCCGGCCCGGTGCCCTGCGGCGTCGCAGTCGCAGCCCTGCGCCTCGATGCGCTGGAGAACGGTCATTCCGCGGCCCTCCCCTCGAAATGTCCGGGGCCTGTCGAACAGTCGAGGTTCCTCAGGCGTCCGTCCTTCAGCCCGTAGATCAGCCCATGGACCCGGATATCGGCCCTGCGCGCCCACGCCTTCTGGATGATGGGCGTCTCAGAGACGCGCCTCACCCCCTCGACGACGTTCAGTTCGGCAAGGCAGTCGCGGCGCTCTTCGGCGGTCTTGCATCTGGCCAGGTCGACGGCATAGGCGCGCGCCAGTCGCCGGATCGGCTCCAGCCAGTGATCGGCCAGCCCGTGCGGCATGTCCTCGGTGGCGGCCCGCACGCCGCCGCAACCGTAATGGCCACAGACGATGATCTCGCGCACCTTCAGCGCCTCGACCGCGAACTCCAGCGCGGACAGAAGGTTCATGTCGGCCGAGTGCACCACGTTCGCGACGTTGCGGTGCACGAACACCTCGCCCGGGTCCAGCCCGGCGACGACATTTGCCGGAACGCGGCTGTCCGAGCAGCCGATCCAGAAGAATTCCGGCGTCTGCTGGGCCGCCAGCCGCGAAAAGTAGCCGGGGTCCTCGGCGTTGCGGGCATCCGACCATCGGATGTTTCGGTGGATCAGGTCACTCAGCATGTTTCGGCTCCAGGGTGGTGCGGGGGCTGCGGCGTCGCGTCATGGCGGCCCGAAGCTGCTCAAGATCCGCTGGCGTCAGGCGCAGCCGTGCGAAAGGCAGAAGAACGGCATTCTCCAGGATGAGGTGACGCCGCGATTGACCGGCATAGCGCCGGAGTTCGTCGCAGTCGCCCGCATCCAGTCCCGACCCGGCGTCCCCGACGATCCCGGTGATGCGCGGCGTCAAGGCGCTGGCGCGGCAGTGATCGGCGTGCAGCTGGTCCAGCAGGCGGTCGATCTCGTCGTCATCCGAGCAGCGCGCGCGCAGCATCGGAAACAGGTCCTGCTCCTCGTCGTCCAGATGCGCGGGAAGCTCGTCGGACAGGAACCGCAGGGCGGCCTCGATCTCGCCGGATGCGGCCCGGGCGCGGTCCGCGATCCGGTCCAGAAGCGCGCAGATCTCGCGCTCGCGCAGGTGCACGGCGTGCAGGAACTCGACCGGGGTCCGAAGCAGCGACGGATCTATCCGCATCGGACCGCCGGGGGGATGTTTCTGGCCTGACCGCTCCATGACGACCTTTCCCGCTTCAGATCGGCGCGAGGCTTGCGCCGGTGATCTGCGCACCTCGGGCCAGGCTTTCCACGAAGTCCCGCGATGCCCGTGCCCAGGCGGCTTTCTCCAGCGCCTGCGCTATCCTCGGACGGACGCTTTCGAAGGGCAGCACCTGCCCGGGCGCGACCGCGTTCAGCCGGATGATGTGCCAGCCGTGCCGCGACAGGACGGGCGCCGGGCTGATGCCCCCCTCGGGCAGGGTCCGCAGCGCCGCCTCGAATTCCGGGACGGTGTCGCCGGGGCCAAGCTGGCCGAGATGGCCGCCGGACGCCTTCGAGTCGCAGTCGCTGTCCCGGGCGGCCGCGGCGAAGCCCCTGGCATCACCGTCAAGCCGCGCCAGCAGGGCCGCGGCCCGCGCCTCGGCGGCCGCGCGCCCGTCCTCGTCGCGCGGATCGCAGGCGCACAGGATATGCGACACATCCCACAGCGGCGCAGAGCGGTAGCGGTCGGGGTCCTTTTCCCATTCCGCCCGAACTGCGTCATCGGTGACGGGCGGGATCGTCAGCGCCTCGTCCAGAAGGGCGCGGATCAGCGCCTCTTCCTCGGTCTCGATCCGTCCGGGGGCAAGTTCCTCGGAACGGGCCTTCAGGCCGCGGCGACGGGCCTCCTGCAAGAGCAGCGCGCGGATCGCCAGCGCCTGCGCCGCCTTGCGCCAGGCGATGCCGGGCTTGTCGCGCGGGGCCTGGTGGTTCTGCGCCTCGGCGGCGATGGCCGCCGAGGGGATGGTTTCGCCGTTGACGACGACATCGGCAAGGAACGCGGTCGACATTGCCCTCACTCCCCCGGCGTCGTGATCGAGGGCCCCCGCCGGGCCTGCACGCTGTCGAACGCGCGGCGGCGTTCTTCCAGCGGGCGATGCCGGCGCGAGCGCACGATCTGGTAGCCGGGCCGCGTCAGCAGGTAGCGGAAGGGGGCCGCGAAGCCCGACCAGATGTGCACCAGCCGCGTGAAGGGGAACAGCATGGTGATCACAAGCCCCAGGAAGATGTGGGTCTTGTAGAGCCAGTGGACATCCACCACCGTGACCCAGGCGTTGATGTTCCAGCTGACCACGCTTTGCGACCAGGTCATGAAGCGCACCATCTCGGACCCGTCCATGTGCTGGAGCGTCTGGGTGATCGTCAGCAGGCCGATGGCAAGTTGCAGCCAGATCAGCACCATGATCAGGATGTCCGGAAAGGTCGACGTCGCGCGGATGCGCGGATCGGCCAGCCGCCGATGCAGAAGCATCGTGGAGCCGATCAGCGCCGCCATGCCGGCTGGCCCGCCGATCAGCACGGCCATCCACTGCTTCAGCCCATAGGGAATGCCCAGCGTATCCAGCACCCAGACCGGCGTGAACAGCCCCACGAGATGGCCGAAGAATACCGTCAGGATGCCGACATGGAACAGGATCGATCCCCAGATCAGCTGCTTGCGCCGCAGAAGCTGGCTGGACGAACTCTTCCAGGTGAAGGGGTCGCGCTCGTAGCGCGCGACCGACCCCACCAGGAAGACGGTCAGCGCGACATAGGGCATGACGCCGAAGATGACGAAGTTGATGTCGAAGTCGCCGAACATGTCATGCGCTCCTGTCCAGGGGTTTCAGCGTGGCGGCCGGGCGGTCCATCACCGCGAGCATGTCGCGGACCTGCGGACAGCCGGCATTCGGGTCCGGGCCGAAGGTGACCTCGGTCTCTTCCCATACGGCGTCGAGCGCCTCGAGGTCGGACGGGTCATCGTCGGGCTGCGCCAGCATCGCGGCCACCGCGTCGGCGTCGGCCGTTGTCCCGGCAAGATCGGAAAGAGCGGCGAACGCGGCTGCATATCCACTGTCGCGCCGGCCGAGCCTGGCCCCCAGCGCGTCAAGGATATGGGCCGCGTCCGCCAGGGTGTCCCGTGCTTCGCGCGAGGGTCGCGTCGCCAGGAATTCCAGCAGCACCGGCAGGTGGTCCGGCAGTTCCGAGGTGGCGGGCTCGAACCCGCCCTCCCGGTAGGTCTCGATCAGGCTGACCATCGCGCCGCCCCGGTCGCGGCTTTCGCCGTGGACATGCTCGAACAGGTTGAGCGACAGGGTGCGCGAGCGGTCGAAGAGCATCACATAGCTCTCCTGAAGGTCGTAGAGATCGCCGCGGGCAAGCCCGAGGCAAAGCGCATCCAGCGCCGTCTTCACGTCCGGCGACAGGCGACGGTCCCCGGCCAGCACGTCCGCGATGTCGGGCATCGCCTGCCGAAGCTCCGGCGTGGGGTAGCTCAGGATCAGCGACAGCGCCTTGAGTGTGCGGTCCATCATCATCATCAGAAGGTCTCCTGCGGAAGGGTGAAGTTCCGCTTCTTGCCGCCGAACAGGGTGGTCTTGCCGGTCTCGCCGGTGGAACAGCCGTTGCCATCGGTGAAGCCGCAGCCGCCGCGGATGTCGGCGCCATGCTCGTTCTGTTCGCGGTGCGCCGTGGGGATCGCGAAGCGGTCCTCGTAGTCGGCGATGGCCATGATCCTGTACATGTCCTCGATCATGCGGCCCGACATGCCGACGCGGGCGGCCAGCCCCTCGTCGCGCACGCCGTCCACGCTGAGCGCCCGCATGTAGAGCCGCATGGCCGACATCCGTTCCAGCGCGTGCACGATCGGTTCCTCGTCGCCCGCGGTCAGCATGTTGGCGAGATACTTGACCGGGATACGCAAGCTGCGCACGTCGGGCATCTGGTCGCTCATCGCGATCTGCCCGGCCTGGGCGGCGTTCTGGATCGGGCTGAGCGGCGGGATGTACCACACCATCGGCAGGGTCCGGTACTCGGGATGCAGCGGGAAGGCGACCTTCCACTCCATCGCCATCTTCCAGATCGGGCTGACCTTGGCGGCCTCGATCCAGTCCTCCGGCACGCCGTCGCGGCGGGCGGCGGCGATCACCTCGGGGTCGTTCGGGTCGAGGAACACGTCCATCTGCGCGCCGTAAAGATCGGTCTCGCGCTCGACACTGGCCGCCGCCTCGATCTTGTCGGCGTCGTACAGGATCACGCCCAGGTAGCGGATGCGCCCGACGCAGGTTTCCGAACAGACCGTCGGCTGGCCGCTTTCGATGCGCGGATAGCAGAAGGTGCATTTCTCGGATTTGCCGGTGTCCCAGTTGTAATAGACCTTCTTGTAGGGACAGCCCGAAATGCACATCCGCCAGCCGCGGCATTTCTCCTGGTCGATCAGGACGATGCCGTCCTCCTCGCGCTTGTAGATCGCGCCCGAGGGGCACGACGCCGAACAGGTCGGGTTGAGGCAATGCTCGCACAGACGCGGCAGGTACATCATGAAGGTATTTTCATACTCTCCATAGATCGACTTCTGCACATCCTCGAAGTTGTAGTCGGCCGAGCGCTTCGAGAATTCGCCGCCCAGGATCTCTTCCCAGTTCGGGCCCTTCTCGATCTTTTCCATCCGCTCGCCGGTGATCCGCGACCGCGGCCGCGCGGTGGGGAAGGCGTCCATCTCGGGGGCGGATTTCAGGTGGTCGTAGTCGAAATCGAACGGCTCGTAATAGTCGTCGATCTCGGGCATGGCGGGGTTGGCGAAGATGTTCGCCAGGATCCGCCACTTGGACCCCTGCCGCGGGTGCAGCTTGCCGGAGGCCGAGCGCACCCAGCCCCCCTGCCAGCGTTTCTGGTTTTCCCAGTCGGTGGGATAGCCGGTGCCGGGCTTGGTTTCCACGTTGTTGAACCAGGCGTATTCGACACCGTCGCGGCTGGTCCAGACGTTCTTGCAGGTGACCGAGCAGGTGTGACACCCGATGCACTTGTCGAGGTTCAGGACCTTGCCGATTTGCGCGCGAACTCTCATTCCGCTGCCTCCACTTTCCGGGTTGCGGGCTGATCGAGCCAGTCGATCTTCTTCATCTTGCGAACGATCACGAACTCGTCGCGGTTCGATCCCACGGTGCCGTAGTAGTTGAAGCCGTAGGACAGCTGCGCGTAGCCCCCGATCATGTGCGTGGGCTTCAGCGTGGCGCGGGTCACCGAGTTGTGGATGCCGCCGCGATGGCCGGTCTTTTCCGATCCGGGCGTGTTCACGATCTTTTCCTGCGCGTGGTACATGAACAGCGTGCCCTGCTTGATCCGCTGGGACACCACCACCCGCGCGGTCAGCGCGCCGTTGATGTTGTAGGCCTCGACCCAGTCGTTATCGACGAGACCCGCTTTCTGGGCATCGACCTCGGACATCCAGACCACCGGCCCGCCCCGGTTCAGCGTCAGCATCAGCAGGTTGTCGGTATAGGTGCTGTGGATGCCCCATTTCTGGTGCGGGGTGATGAAGTTCAGCACGACATGCGGGCTGCCCTCGGCCGCGTCGTTGTTCACGGCCGCGGTGATGGTCTTGAGGTCCACCGGCGGGCGGTAGCTGACGAAGCCCTCGCCGAAGGCCCGCATCCACAGATGATCCTGGTAGAGCTGCTGTCGCCCCGTCAGCGTGCGCCACGGGATCAGCTCGTGCACGTTGGTGTAGCCGGCGTTGTAGCAGACTTCCTCGGACTCGATGCCCGACCAGGTGGGGCTGGAGATGATCTTGCGCGGTTGCGCGGCGATGTCGCGGAAGCGGATCTTGGTGTGATGCGCCCCTTCCGCCAGGTGCGCGTGGTGGCGGCCGGTGGGCTTTTCCAGTTCCTCCCACGCCTTCACGGCCACCTCGCCGTTGGTCTCGGGCGCGAGCATCAGGATCATCTCGGCCGCGTCGATGGCGGTTTCCAGCTTGGGCTGGCCCAGTGACACGCCCTCGTCCTGCACCACCCCGTTCAGGTCGCGCAGGTGCCCGACCTCTGTCCTGGTGTCCCAGTTGATCCCCTTGCCACCGTTGCCCAGCTTTTCCAGCAGCGGCCCGACGGAAGTGAACTTCTTGTACAGGTTGGGATAATCCCGCTCGACCGCCACATAGTTCGGCGCGGTCCTGCCCGGGATCAGGTCGCATTCGCCCTTTTTCCAGTCGCGCACATCCGCCTGCGCCAGTTCGCCGGGCGTGTCGTGCAGCAGCGGAAGCTGGACGATGTCGGTCTCGACCCCCAGCACCTCGGGTGCGACTTCAGAGAACTTGGCCGCGATCGTCTTGAAGATCTCCCAATCAGACCTGCTCTCGTAGGCCGGGTCCACCGCCGCCTGAAGCGGGTGGATGAACGGGTGCATGTCGGACGTGTTCAGGTCGTCCTTTTCGTACCAGCTGGCCGTCGGCAGCACGATGTCGGAATAGACCGCCGTGGTCGACATGCGGAAGTCGATGGTCACCAGCAAGTCGAGCTTTCCCTTGGGCGCCTCGTCATGCCAGACTGCTTCCTTCGGCATGGCCTGTCCTTCCTCGCCCAGGTCCTTGCCCATCACGCCGTGATCGGTGCCCAGCAGGTGCTTGAGGAAGTACTCGTGCCCCTTGCCGGACGACCCCAGCAGATTGGACCGCCAGACGAACAGGTTGCGCGGCCAGTTCTCGGGTGCGTCCGGGTCCTGGCAGGACATTTCCAGATCGCCGGATTTCAGCCGTTCGGCGACGTAGTCCTTGATCTCCCTGCCCGCCGCCCTGGCCTGTTTCGACACCTCCAGCGGGTTGGTCTTGAGTTGAGGCGCCGACGGCAGCCAGCCCATGCGTTCCGCGCGGATGTTGTAGTCGATGAGGGATATGTCCCAGTCGCCCTCGGGGGCGGTGGGCGACAGGATCTCGCCCGCGCGCAGGGTCTCGTAGCGCCACTGGTCGGTGTGGGCATACCAGGCGCTGGTCGAGTTCATGTGCCGCGGCGGGCGGTTCCAGTCCAGCGCGAAGGCCAGCGGCGTCCAGCCGGTCTGCGGGCGCAGCTTTTCCTGGCCAACGTAATGCGACCAGCCGCCGCCCTCCTGGCCGATGCAGCCGCACATCACCAGCATGTTGATGATGCCGCGGTAGCTCATGTCCATGTGGTACCAGTGGTTCAGGCCGGCGCCCAGGATGACCATGGACTTGCCGCGGGTCTTCTCGGCGTTGCCCGCGAATTCGCGGGCGACCGCGATGATCTTCTCCCGCTCGACCCCGGTGATCCGTTCGGCCCAGGCGGGGGTGTAGGGCATGTCGTCGTCGAAATCCTTCGACACCCAGTCACCGCCCAGGCCGCGATCCAGCCCGTAATTGGCGCAGAACAGGTCGAAGACGGTGGCGACCAGCACCTCCCTGCCGTCTGCAAGCTTGATCCGCCGCGCGGGAATGTTCCGGGTCAGCACCTCGGGCGCGTCGCACTTGACGAAATTTTCCGTCGCCACGCCGCCGAAATAGGGGAAATCGACCCCGACCACCGCGTCGTGGTCGTCATCGAGGATCTGGCTCAGGCGCAGCCTTGTCCCCGCCCCTTTCGCCTGCTCCTCCAGGTTCCACCGCCCCTCCTCGCCCCAGCGAAAGCCGATCGAGCCGTTGGGCGCCACGATCCGGTCCGACGCTTCGTCATAGGCGACGGTCTTCCAGTCGGGGTTGTTGGTCTCGCCCAGCTTGTCGTCGAAATCATCGGCCCGCAGCATCCGGCCGGGGACCAGCCGGCCGTCCCTTTCGTCCAGCACCACCAGCATCGGCATGTCGGTGTAGCGGCGGGCGTAGTCCTCGAAGTATTCCGCCTGCCGGTCGATGTGGAATTCGCGCAGGATCACATGGCCCATGGCCATCGCCAGCGCCGCATCCGTGCCGGCCTGCGGGTTCAGCCAGATGTCGCCGAACTTGGCGGCCTCGGAATAGTCGGGGCTGACCACGGCGGACTTCGTGCCGCGATAACGCACCTCGGTGTAGAAATGCGCGTCGGGGGTCCGTGTCTGCGGCACGTTCGAGCCCCACAGCATCAGGAAGCCCGCATTGTACCAGTCGGCCGATTCCGGCACGTCGGTCTGCTCGCCCCAGGTCTGGGGGCTGGCTGGCGGCAGGTCGCAATACCAGTCGTAGAAGGACATGCAGGTGCCGCCCAGCAGGCTCAGGTAGCGGGTGCCGGCGGCGTAGCTGACCATCGACATCGCGGGGATCGGCGAGAAGCCGAACACCCGGTCGGGGCCGTAAGTCTTGGTCGTGTAGGCATTGGCCGCCGCCACGATCTCGGTCGCCTCGTCCCAGGTCGCGCGCACGAAGCCGCCCTTGCCGCGGGCCTTGTTGATCGCATCGCGCAACGCGGGGTCGTTCTGGATCGCGGCCCAGGCGGCAACCGGGGTCATCGTCTCGCGCTTCTTGCGCCAGGCGCGCATCAGGGCGCCGCGGATCAGCGGGTTCTTCACCCGGTTGGCGGAATAGAGATACCAGCTGTAGGACGCGCCGCGCGCGCAGCCGCGCGGCTCGTGGTTGGGCAGGCCGGCGCGGGTCCGGGGATAGTCGGTCTGCTGCGTCTCCCAGGTGACGATGCCGGACTTGACGTAGATCTTCCACGAGCACGACCCGGTACAGTTCACCCCGTGGGTCGAGCGCACGATCTTGTCGTGCCGCCAGCGGTTCCGGTAGGTATCTTCCCAGTCGCGGTTCTCGCGGGTGGTCTGACCCCAACCGTCCGAGAATTGCTCCAGTTCCTTGCTCTGGAAGAAGTTCAGTCTGTCGAGCAGATGGCTCATCTGGCTTTCCTTTCGGTTGTCAGGGTCCGGGCGGCGGACTGCGCCGCGCGGGTATTCGGCCGGGTCATCGGGCGGGCCCGGCTGCGGCGCTGGCCAGCGGCCGGCCGTGTTCGATGGCGTGGAGCAATCCGCCGGGCCGCGTGTAGACGAGCCAGGTGATCGCAAGGCAGAGGACGTAGAAGGCGAGGAACACCCAGAGCGCGCCGATCGGGCTGCCGGTCATCGCGATGGACGAGCCGTAGGCCTTGGGGATGAAGAACCCGCCATAGGCCCCGATCGCGCTGGTAAAGGCGACGATCCCGCCCGATTCCATCGCGATCTGGCGCGCGCGGTCGGCCCCGGTCAGATGCGGCATCAGGCGCGGCACCTCGCGGCCCATGATCACCGGGATCATCTGGAAGGTGGATGCGTTGCCAACCCCGGTGAAGAAGAACAGCGCCATGAAGCCCGCGAAGAACCCGGCGAAGCTGCCCGCCTGAAGCGACAGGATCACCGCGAGAACCGAGACGATCATGCCGGCGAAGACCCAGAAGGTGACGCGCCCGCCGCCATGCCTGTCCGCAAGCCAGCCGGTGCCGGCGCGGGACAGCGCGCCGATCAGGGGGCCGAGAAAGACGTATTGCAGGGCGTTGATGTCCGGGAAGGCGATCCGGCTCAGCAGCGGGAAACCCGCCGAATAGCCGATGAAGCTGCCGAATGTCCCGATATAGAGCACGCACATCAGCCAGTTGTGGGTGCGCCCGAAGATCACCGATTGCTGGGCGAAGCTGGCCTTTGCGTCGGCGATGTCGTTCATGCCGACCCAGGCCGCGATCGTGGCCACCAGGATGAACGGCACCCAGATGAAGCCCGCGTTCTGCATCCACAGCTGCCCGCCGTCGGAAAGCGCCTGCGGCGCGCCGCCCATGGCGCCGAAGACGCCCATGGTGATGACGACCGGCACGAGGAACTGCATCACGCTGACGCCCAGGTTGCCGAGCCCGGCATTGAGCGCGAGTGCATTGCCCTTTTCCGCCTTGGGGAAGAAATAGCCGATATTGGCCATGGAGGAGGCGAAGTTCGCCCCGCCAAGCCCGCACAGCAGCGCAAGCGTCAGGAAGATCAGGTAGGGCGTCTCGGGGTTCTGCACCGCGTAGCCGATGCCGATGGCCGGCAGAAGCAGCGAGGCGGTCGAAAGCGTCGTCCACAGCCGGCCGCCGAAGATCGGCACCATGAACCCGTAGAAGATGCGCAGCGTCGCCCCCGACAGCGCCGGCAGCGAGGCCAGCCAGAACAGCTGGTCCGAGCTGAAGTCGAACCCGATCGCGGGCAGCCGCGCCACGACCATCGACCAGACCATCCAGACCGAGAAGGCCAGCAGCAGCGCCGGGATCGAGATCCACAGGTTGCGCCGCGCCACGGCACGCCCGGTCTCTTCCCAGAATGTGCGGTCCTCGGGGCGCCAGTCCTCCAGCACGCGCGGCATGTCGGTCTTGCCGGGGACGTGGATCTCCTGCATCTCGGGCAGGGCCGGCAGCAGTTCCAGTTCCGGGCCGCGCACCTTGCGTTCCATCGCGCGGATCGCCAGGTGCATCCAGGTCAGGGCCACGGCGACAAGGCAGAACAGGATCGCGAAGCAGGAGGTGTAGATCCCGGTCAGGTCGAGCGCGGCGCCGAACACGATGGGCAGCACGAAGCCGCCAAGCCCCCCGATCATGCCCACCAGGCCGCCCACGGCGCCGACATGGTTCGGGTAGTAGACGGGGATGTGCTTGAACACCGCGGCCTTGCCCAGGCTCATGAAGAAGCCCAGCGCGAACAGCGTCGCGATGAAGGGCCACAGCCCCATGGACGTCGCGAAGGCGATCGGCCCGTTCTTGCCCTGGATGACGTAGTCCGTGGGCGGGTAGGACAGCATGAACAGGAACAGCAGCGAAAAGCCGAAGGTCCAGTACATGACCTGGCGTGCGCCGAACTTGTCGCTCAGATGCCCGCCATAGGCGCGGAACAGGCTGGCCGACAGGCTGAACGAGGCGGCGGCCATGCCTGCCGTCTTCACATCGACGCCGTAGACGTCGATCAGGTAGTGCGGCAGCCACAGCGCAAGGGCGACGAAGGCGCCGAAGACGAAGAAATAATAGAGCGAGAAGCGCCAGACCTGGAGGTTCCTCAGCGGCGCGAACTGCTCGGAGAGCGATGGCGCGCGGATCCCCTTCTGCCTGCGTTCGACCAGCGCGGGATCGTCCTTGGCCAGCAGGAAGAACAGGATGCCGATGGTGGCAAGCCCCGCCGCCCAGGCGTATGCGACGCCGTGCCAGCCATAGGCGACCATGACGAAGGGGGCGACGAACTTGGTGACCGCGGCGCCCACATTGCCCGCGCCGAAGATCCCCAGCGCGGTTCCCTGCCGGCCCGCATCGTACCACCGGCTGACATAGGCGACGCCGATGATGAACGATCCGCCGGCAAGCCCCACGCCGAGGGCGGCCAGCAGATACATCGGGTAGCTGTCCGCAAGCGTCAGCGCCCAGGTGGCCAGCGCGGTCAGCAGCATCTGCGCCGAGAAAACCAGCCGCCCGCCGTATTTCTCGGTCCAGACGCCGAGAAACAGCCGGCTGATCGAGCCGGTCAGGATCGGTGTGGCCACCAGAAGCCCGAACTGGGTGTCGGTCAGGCCCAGCTCGTCCTTGATGGCGACGCCGATGATCGAAAAGATCGTCCAGACCGCGAAGCAGGCGGTAAAGGCGACGGTGCTCAGGCCAAGGGCGCGGTTCTGCGCCGCGCGCGTGGCCGTGACTGCGGTCTGCATGGCAGGTTCTCCTGCAGGAGTGGCGTGTTGCTCCCCTATCGGGGATTGACGCCAGACCTACGGAGCAGCCCGGGCCCAAAACTTGATCTGGATCATGAAAGCCGGGAATATCATTTAAATATAAGGGGTTATTGATATTAGTCGGATCCGCGGAAACGCATGTCAAGACCGCCCGGACGAATGTCCTTCCCGGGCTTGATGTTCATCAAGCACATCCGCCATAGTGGCGCCCCCGGCAGTGTCCCGACGAGGTAACGGATGGCCGATTCGAGTTATCAGGATCTGCGGCAGCTTCACCTTTTCGAGGCCATGGCGGACGATCATTTCGCGGCGCTCATGCGCTGTGCCTTCGTGCAGACCTTTCCGCCGCAGGTCGAACTGATCACCGAGGGCGATCCCAGCGACTTCCTGCATATCGTCCTTTCGGGGGCGGTGGACCTGTTCTCGATCTGGAACGGGCGGGAAACCAGCATGGCGACGGTGCGCCCGATCTCGACCTTCATCCTTGCCGCGACGATCCGCGACGCGCCCTATCTGATGTCGGCGCGCACGCTGGAGAAAAGCCGCATCGCGCTCATCCCCAGCGAGGAGGTGAGAACCGTCTTCGGCGTCGATGACGGGTTCGCCCGGGCGATCGTCAGCGAACTGGCGCAATGCTATCGCTCGGTGATCAAGGCGCAGAAGGATCTCAAGCTGCGCAGCTCGACCGAGCGGCTAGCGAATTACCTGCTGCGCGCGCAGCTGCGCACGGGCGGCCAGGCGGAATTCCATCTGGGCATGGAAAAGCGCAGGCTCGCCTCGGTGCTTGGCGTCACGCCGGAACATCTGAGCCGCGCGTTCCGGGGCCTGCAATCCCACGGCGTCCTGGCCGAGGGGGCACGGATCCGCATCGAGGACCGATCGAAACTCGAACGCTATGCCAGGCCCAACCCGCTGATCGACGACGCCGCAAGCTGAGCCGGCGCAGGCACTCCCGGCTCAGGTCAGCGGGCTGACCCCGAACAGCCAGGGATGCAGCCAGACAAGCCCCGCATGAAGTGCGATGCCCAGCGCCAGCCGGATCGCCGCGCCCCCCCATGAGACGGGCGGGGGCAGAAGCCGCGCCCGCCGCCGGGCACTGTCGAGACGGTCCCACGCCGCGCCCATCTCGCGCCGGCGGCGGCGGTCGACCAGCCGCATGCCGAACACGGCGAACCCCGCGAAGGTGCCGAACAGGATGACATGCGCCAGATCGCCATTGGCCGACAGATGCGCCGCGGCCCAGAGCGCGAGCGCCAGCAGCAGCGGGTGCCGCGTCAGCCGCACGATGCCGGGGCGCGCGGGATCGAAGCGGTCGTTCCGCGCGCCTCCGAATGAGAACGGGTTCGGGCGCGCGATGGCCAGCGCCAGGATCAGGCAGACCGGCAGCATGACGCTCAGCACAAGGTGGTTCTGCCACGGCGCCCAGTCCCACAGCGGGACATGCGGCGCGCGTCCCGCCGCGCCGATGAGCCATGCCAGCACGCCCAGCGACAGCGCCGAATAGGCGACGCCGAAGCCCACCGCCCCCAGCCGCGCCACCAGCCGCGGGCGCAGGGGCGGGCGGACCGGCAGCGAATGCGTCGCGAAGAACGCCGCGAAGGCCAGCGCGTATTCGGCCCATCCCATGGCCAGCCCCTCAGATCCGCTTGCCCGGCGCCGCGAAAAGAAGAAGCGGGCCGTAGATCGCCGCAACCCCGCCGAAGGCCGCGATCCAGGCAAGCCCCGCGACACCATGCAGAAGCGTCGCCTGCGACGGCCACAGACCCGCCGCGACCCGGGCCAGGACCGCAACCACCAGGGCCAGGTAGATGGCGACCGTTCCGGCATCCGCGACCAGCGCCTGCCCGGTATGGCCCAGCGTCGCCCGCGTCATCACCGCCAGCGTCATCAGCCCGATCGCCCCGCCCATCCACAGATGCTGCGCCCCCGCGATCCCCAGCGGACCCGGCACGAGGATCTCCACCCCCATGGCCAGCGCGCCGAGCGGCACGAAGGCGTAGCCCAGGTGCAGCACCGTCACCAGCGGCTCTGCCAGGGTCCGGTCCCCGGCCCAGCGCGCCAGGCGCAGCAGCTGCACAAGGCCCGCCACGATCAGAGCCACCCCGGTCGCCGCGTGCAGCGGCAGCGCAAGCCACAGCATGAGCGCGACCAGAAGCGACAGCAGCGCCAGCTTGTCGACGCGCTGCATCGGCGCCACCGGAAGCCGCCCCGGCCCGCGCCGGGCCAGCCAGTTGCGGGTGAAGGACGGCACGATCCGCCCCCCGATCACGGCGATCATCATGATCGTCGCCGCAAGCCCCAGCCGCAGGCCGTAGCCCTGCGCGGCATACCCGCCCCGCGCCGCCTCCCAGTGGAACAGGGCGTTGCCCAGCGCAAGGACCGCCAGCATGGCCAGCACGATCAGGTTGCGCCAGTTCCGCCCGGCCACGATCTCGCGCGCGATCACCCCGGCCAGGACCACCGGAAAGGCCAGGTCGACGCCCGCGACCAGAAGCGGCGGCAGGCCCGCCGACACCGTCACCACCACGCGGCCCGCCAGCCACAGCCCCGCAAGCGCGCCCAGCGGCCAGCCGGTGATGGGCATCCGGCCGGTCCAGTTCGGCACCGCGGTCAGCAGGAAACCCGCGACGACAGCGCCGACATAGCCATAGAGAAACGCATGGGCATGCCAGCTGACCGGGTCGAAGGCCGTCGGCAGCACGACATGCCCCGACAGCATCGGCACCCAGAGCAGCATGGCCAGCACAGCCCAGACCGCGCCCCCCAGGAAGAACGGGCGAAACCCGTAGGTCAGGATCGCGGGGCCGGTCCAGGCGCGCATCCGTCGGGCGGTCGAGGTCATGGGCTGCGTCTCCTTCGCGGGATGGGGCCGGGGCTGTCCTGGCGATCCGGCGACAGCGCGCCGCACCTTGGAGGAAGCCGTCTTTCAGCCGCGCATTTCTTCGAGGCGCGGAAACAGGATTTCGTTCTCGAGGTCGAGGTGCTCGTCAAGATCCTCGACCAGCCGGCCAAGCCCCGCATAGAGTCGTCGCCAACTCTCGCAGGCATGGCGGGGCAACCGGAAGCCGTGGGTGATCGCGGCGATCCGGTTCAGCGCCGCCTCCTGGCGGTCATGCTCCTTGCGCAGCCGCAGGACCGCGTCGGCCGCATGGCCCGCGCGCCATGTGCGCAGGGCGTCGAGGACGAGCACTTCCTCGCTGCGGGCATGGGCCTCGTGATCGGCGATCATCGCCTCCAGCGCATGTGTCAGGCCGTGCGGCGTCGCGGGATCGGTCGCATGGGCGGTCTCGACCTTGCGGGCAAGCGCGATCAGCGACGGCAGGTCGCGGCGATACATGTCGTGGTACCGGTTCCGGATGTGATCGATCAGCAAGGCGGTCGGCGGGTCCGTCGCAAGGTCGTGCATTCACGTCTCCATCGTGAGGGTCGCATCGCCGGCGACGGCGGACCGGCACCAGCCAAGGATCGCGTCCGCGTCGGGCCGCAGGTCGGTCGCAATGCCCCCGGCGAACCGCTCGAAGGCCGCGCGGTGGGTGTCGGGGACACCGGTCAGCACCGGCACCCCCTGCCCCAGCGCCGCGGCGATCAATGTGCGAAAGCCACGTCCCTCGGCCTCGGTCAGGCCGAACTTGCCCAGCACCACGAGATCCGCGCGCCCGGCATCCAGGCGGGCCGTCACCTGTCCGACGGCCGCCTCGAAGGCCCCCGCATCCATCCGGCACGCGCCGGAGCCGGGGCCCAGATCCTGGGTGATGCGCACCAGCGGCCCGTCGGGCAACAGCCACAGGTCGCTGTCGCAATGTCCCGCGCCGCCCTGCGTGCGGACCGGGCGCAGCGCCCCCAGAACCCGCAGCCCGTCGCGCATCAGCCGGTCCGCGACGGCCCCCAGCAGACGGTCCGTCGCGCCGCGCCCCTGCCTTGTGACGGCTGCAAGTCGCATGACTGCCCTACCTCGTCTCGAACCGGGGAAACAGCACGTCGTTCTCGAGCGCGACATGCGCGGCAAGATCGTCCAGCAGTGACGCGGTGCCACCATAAAGCGCGGCCCAGGATCCGCAGGCGTGATCCGGCGGCGTCAGGTCGTCGGTCAGCCGGCGGATCAGGGCGATGGTCGCGGCGTGGTCGTCATGTTCGGCCCGCATCACCGCGATGGGATGCCCGATGCCGGGCCGACCGCCGGCGCGCATGGCGGGAAACAGGATCATCTCTTCCTTCGCCATGTGATCCTCCATTTCCCGGGCCAGGGCCCGGATGGCGCGGGCCAGCCCTTTGGGCGCGTCCGGATCGTCGGCATGGACCTGCTCGACCCTGTCCGCCAGCGGCGCCAGCAGGGCCAGGTCCTGCCGGTGCATGGCGTGGTACCTGGTGAGGATGTGGTCGATCAGGGCGCCTGTTTCCTGCGGCACGTCTGCGTCCCCGGCGGCGTCTGCGCGGTCGTTCATGTCCGATCCTTCCCCCGGCGCGCCGCGCGGTCCTTGCGCGGGCCGGCTTCAATTGGTATCTGAAATGCGCATACCATCGACCGAATACGCACTTCAATTACCAAATCAGGACCGCGACCTTGCGCCTCACCTCCTTCACCGATTACGGCCTGCGCGTGCTGATGCGCATGGCGGGCGCGCCGGACCGCCCCTTCACCACCGCCGAGCTTGCCGACGAATTCAAGGTCTCGCGCAACCATCTGGCAAAGGTGATCTCTACCCTTGCGGGGGCAGGCTACCTGGAAACCCGCCGCGGCGGGGGCGGCGGCGCCATCCTGGCGCAGCGCCCCGGGGACATCCGCCTCGGCGACGTGGTGGCCCGGCTCGAGGCCGACCAGGCGCTGGTGGAATGCTTCGCGGCCCGCGGCAATACCTGCACGCTCACGCCACGCTGCCGCCTGATATCGCGCCTCGCCCATGCAGAGGCCGCCTTCATCGCCGATCTCAACCGCAGCACCCTGGCCGATTGCGCCTATCGCCCGGCAGAGGCGTGAACCCCCGGCGGCGGGTGCGGGTGTTCAGGCTCGTCCGGTCCGCGTTCCGGGAATTCAGCGGCCTCCGGACAGCCCGGCGGGGTGCGCGCGGCAACTGCCGCCCGGCCGCGTGGTGGCACCCGGCACAAGGCTCGGCTGGTCCCGGAAGCCGCCATCCCCGCCCTTTCCGCACGCGGCCCGGGGCAACGCCTGCGCGAAAGACCCGCCTTGGCGGCCGGCTGAATTCCGGATGACCGAGTAATTCACTCAGCCATTGCCAATGGCAACGAACTCAGTCACAAAATCGGGGGAATGAATCGAAAGGGGCGCCCGCGGGCAACGCCAGGTGCCGAAACCGGCAGGCCCGTCGGCCGGGCGGCCATGATCGTGTCAGGTCCACGGCCTGGCCACAGCGAACGCGGCCCGCCAGGAGACCGGAACATGATCGTCTGCCATTGCACCGGCATAACCGACCGCGACATCCACGCCGCCATCGACTGGATGCGGCAAGCCGATCCGGAGACCATCATCACGCCCGGCAAGATCTACCGCGCGCTGGGCCGATCGGCCGATTGCGGCGGCTGCCTGCCACTCTTCCTCGACACGATGCGGGGGAACGATAATCTCGAAGTACCCCGCAACCTGCGTGGCCTGCGCCGCGCCGCAACATCGGAGGACGCAAATGAAGGGCGATAGCAAGGTCATCGACTATCTCAACCGCGCATTGCGCAGCGAACTGACGGCGATCAGCCAGTACTGGCTGCACTACAAGCTGCAGGAGGACTGGGGCCTTGGCCACATGGCCAGGAAAAGCCGCGCGGAATCCATCGAGGAGATGAACCACGCCGACAAGATCATGGCGCGGATCATCTTCCTGGAGGGGCATCCAAACCTCCAGAAGCTCGACTCGCTGCGGATTGGCCAGACGCCCCGGGAAACGCTGGAATGCGACCTGGCCGCGGAACATGAGGCCCGCGCGCTCTACAAGGAAGCGCGGGAATACTGCCAGTCGGTCGGCGATCACGTCACCAAGGACCTGTTCGACGAACTTCTGGCCGACGAGGAAGGCCATATCGACTTTCTCGAAACCCAGCTCGACCTGCACGAGCGCATGGGGGCCGAGAATTACGCGCAGCTCAACGCCTCCCGCATGGACGAGGCCGAATAGGACGGCCCTTGCGCAGGCACTTGTCGTGATCGCCGCCAGCGGCGGTCGCGATCGTCTTGCGGCAGGGCCGGAAAACCGCCCCCCATCCGACCCAAGGCACGCGCGGCGCATCGAGGGTGCGTCCGGATAGACGCGCTCATGGCGCTGCCGCGAGGGCCATACCCTGCCAGTCGCGGGCGATGACCCCCATCGCGGTGGCACCTGTCCCCTTCGCCCGACCCTGTCGCGCATCGACACGAGGGACCCCCTGCCCCCCTGTTCGGGGGGATGACGGTCCCCGGCGCGCGCCCTCTAGTGAGCGGACCATTTCCAATCGCAAGAGGTCAGGAATGCTTTCGATCATGACGACCCGCCGGACATCCCGCGCGGCACTTCTGCTTGCCTGTACGGTGGCGCTGGGCGCCTGCGACAGCAGCACCAACGGCGGCGGCGGCGGTGGCGGCGGCGGTGGCTCCAGCAGCGAAACCCCGTTCCAGGAGAACTTCGACCAGGTGACGGGAACCGCACCCACCTCCAACATGCCGACCAGCATCAACGCGACCTATGCGGGCGCGGTACAGGCATCGGTGAACGATGGCGTGGAAGAGCTCGGCATCCTCGATGGCGACGTCACGCTGGATGTTGCCTGGACCGATGGGCAGTCCACCAACCCGTTCAGCGGGCAGATCGACAACCTGCGCTTCACCGACAGCGACGGAACCGTCGCGTTGCAGGGTGAGCTTGTGACCGACAACGATGTCGGCTCGATCTCGCGCACCGAAGTCTCGGCGCTGGGCCAGACCGCCTTCACCGGCTCCATGACCGTGCTGATGCGCGGCAATGTCAGCGTCCAGGATGGCGGGGAAACCCTCAGCGGGGATGCGGACATCCAGCTGGGCGGACCGTTCTTCGGCAGCGGCGCCTCTGGCTCTGCGGGTGCGGCATCCGGCGGGCTTCGCCTGGACGAGGGAACCTCGGGCGCGATCGCCGACTACGCCATCGCGGGCGAATACTACCTGCGCCGGCAGTGAGGGAAACGGGAGGGAGGGGGCCCTCCCACCTGCGTATCGTGACGAACGGATCCCTGCTGATGGCGCCGATCCTTGCGTTGCTGCTGGTTCTGCTGGCGGCAGCGCCGGGTCCGGCGCAGACCCCCGCGCTGCCCCCCGGCGCCGCCTCGGAACAGGCGCTCTGGGAAGCGGCCGTCGCCCATGGCCGCGCCGGAGAGCCGCGCGCGGCGCTTCCCTATCTCGAGCGGCTGGTCTCACTCGACCCGGACGACCTGAACTACCGGCTCGAGCTGGCCTCGGTCCTGGGGCTGCTCGGGCGCGACGATCGCGCAGCCTTTCATTTCCGGGCGGCCCTGGCCGGCACGCTGCCCGCGGATACCCGCCAGGAGATCCTGGCCCGGATCGCCGCGCTAGAGCGTGCGGATCGCTGGCGGGGCAGCCTGCGCGCCTCGCTCGTCACGGAAACCAACCCGCTGAATGCAACGGCCGAAAGCCGGCTGCGGATCGGGGATCTGGACTTCGTCCTCGATCCCGCGAACCGGCCGAAGCAGGCGACCGGGCTTGCGCTGGGCGCCACGCTGGGCCGCGGGGTCACGCTTCGGCCCGATCTGCGGCTCGAAGTCAGCGCGACGGTGGATGCCGAGCTGTTCGGCGGCGCGGCGCCGGACGACGTGACCCTGGGGTTGCAGGTCGCGCTCAGCCGCAGTTTCGACCGCGAGGGCCGCCTGTCCTTCGGCATCGGCCTGTCGGAACGCTGGCTCGGGCGCACGCGCGGCGAAAGCGGCGTCGAGCCCTATTCCTCGGGTGTGAACGCCACGCTCATCGCGGGCACCGGCCTGACCGACCGCACCCATGTCGAGCTGCGTTTCCGCCACGAACGCCTGCGCCACGACACCGCCATCGCCGCCGACGGGACCAGCACCAGCCTGCGGGTACAGGCGCGATACCGGCCGCAGCCCCGCCTGCAACTGCGCGCCGCCGCAGAGACAGAGGTGACGGACGCCCGCAGCCCGGTCGAAAGCGGCCGCAGGGTGACATTCTTCCTGGGCGGCGACTATGCCTTCGAAGGGGGGCTGGTCGGATCGCTCGACCTGTCGCGCGGGACCGACTGGCGCGACGCGGTGCCGTTCTTCTTCGGCAGGCTGCGCGACGACACCAGGACGACCGCCACATTGCGGCTTGTGAACCGCAACTGGGCGATCGGCGATTTCGCCCCGGTCGTGGAAATCGGCTACGAGAAGCAATCCTCGACGATCGCGATATTCTCATACGAGAACACGCGGCTGGGGCTGGGCATCACACGCTCGTTCTGAAGCGGCAGATCAGCCTTCGGTCGGCGGCTTCCAGCGCGTTCCCAGTCCCAGCCGGGTCGCGTGCCATGACGCCTCGGCGCGCGAGGATATGCCAAGCTTGCGGTATATCCCCTTGATATAGCTTGAAACCGTGTGATCCGACAGACCCAGGTGGCGCGCCACCTCGCTGTTGCGCATGCCCCGGCCGATCAGCGCGAGCACATCCGTCTCGCGCGCCGTCAATGCCACCGCGGGCGCGGCCGGCCCGGTAAGACGGAAATGCTCCATCAGCCGGCGGGCTATCGAAGGGGATAGCGCGGGGATGCCCTCGGCGATCTGGCGCAGCTGCCGCACCAGCAGTTCGCGCGGCTGTTCCTTGAGCAGGTAGCCCCCTGCCCCTGCGGCCAGCGCCGCGACGACATGGGCATCGTCGCCCATCACGGTGCTGACCACGCAGGTCGCATCCGGGTTGTGGGCCAGCACGTCGCGCAGGACATCGAGACCGGACCCGTCGGGAAGCCCCAGGTCGATCAGCGCAAGCGTGGGGGCATATGTCCGCGCGGCCGCCCGCCCGTCGCGCAAGGTGGCGGACTCGTTGATCAGGCTGCCGGGGAACGCCTCGGCCACGATCCCCGCCAGCCAGCGGCGCGTGGCCGGGATGTCCTCGACGATCATCACCCGCCTCATGCCGCCTGCCCCCGCGACAGAAGCGGAAGTTCGACCAGGATCGTCGTTCCATCGCGCCCGGACCGGATCTGCAGACGCCCGCCCAGCGCCTCGGCGCGGCGGTGCATGTTGGCCATGCCATTGCCGCCCGCGCGCGGCGTCCCGGTCCATCCCGTGCCGTCATCGGTCACGCCGAGCGCGATCGCGCCATGGCGCTCGGACAGGCGGATCGTGACCCGGCTTGCCCCTGCGTGACGGATGGCGTTGTGGACCGCCTCGCGGATGACGGAGCGCAGCGCATGGGTGAGTTGAAGCGGCAGCGCCCCCTGTCCGCCCGCCGCCACCTGCCAGTCGAGCGCCAGCCCCGACGCCTCCAGCTGGTCGGCGATCTGGACCCGCAGGTCCGCGAGCATCTCGTCCAGGCTCAGCGCCCGCCCCGTGGCGTTGCTGATGATGTCGCGCAGGTCCGAAAGCGAGTCGCAGATCATCCGGTTCTTGCTTTCCGGCTCGACGCTGTGCAGCGCGCCCATGAGCTGGATGCCGATATTGTCGTGGATGTCGCGCGCGATGCGCGCCCGTTCCTCGGCGACGCCCTTCTCATAGGCGCGGCGGCTTTCCATCGCGTCCCGCAGCATGGCGCAGATCTCGGCGGCGAATTCGACATCGCGCGGCGAGAACAGCCGCCGACCGCCGCTGGCATGCTCCAGCCGCAGGGCCGGCACGGGGCCGGCACCGGGAACGACCAGCGCCAGCCCTTCGGCCGCAAGCGCGGCCCGGTCCTGCGGCACGCAGGGGGTGATCCGCAGCGGATCGAACGCCTTGGCCAGCAGCCGGTGCCAGCCGGCAATCTGGTCCGCGCCGGGGGGCGTGAGGGCGATGTCCACGACGTCGCGAAACAGCCGCGCGGGCGTCAGGGTGGACCTGTGCAGGAAGCGCCGGCCGATCGCATCGCGCATCGGCAGGTAGAGACAGCCGACCAGCACCAGCGAAAGCGCAAAGGCCGGGACCCGATCCTCGAGCACGACATAGACGAAGATCGCGTCGACCCCCAGCAGCAGCAGGACGCCCCCGACATAGAACAGCGTGCGGAACGCCCATTCGTCGAGCAGGAACAGCCGGAACCGCGCCACCCCGAGCGCCACGCCCATGTAGATCAGCAGGAAGAACACGAAGCCCACGCCCTGTGACAGGATCGGCGCCAGTCCCAGCAGGTTGGGCATGATGACCAGCGCGACGAAGGCCCCCGACCCGATGGCGACCGAAAGTCCGAGCCATGTCAGCGAGGTGCGCGCGACCAGATCGCCGCGCGTGACACGGTACTGGATGCCCACCAGCACCAGGATCGTGGCCATCGACAGCACGATCGGCAGGTGAATGCCAAGGGGCGGCCCCTCGACAAGCTGCAACTGGTCCACCGCAAGCCAGGCCCCCAGCACGATCGCCGGCAGCGCCAGCGCGCGGCGCCCCACCAGCCGGTGCGGATAGCACAGGAACAGGCCGATCATGCCCACGCCGAACAGCAGCGTGCCGGCATGGTTGGCCCCCGACAGCAGCCGGAACGTCGCGCCGCCAAGCGCCAGTTCCCGCCCACTGTAGACCGCAGCCGTCAGCGCCGAGATCATCAGCCCCGTACCGGCCAGCGCCAGGAAACGGGCCGGCCACTGCCCGCGCTGCAACGACCAGATCCACGCCCCCAGCCAGAAGCCGGTCAGCCCGACCGCCAGTTGCAGCCAGAAGATTGCCGGCAGATCCGACAATGGCCGGTAGGGTGCCGGGCTGATCGCCACGCGCGACGGCGCCTGGCCGGGTTCGGCCACGACCTCCAGGGTGATCTCCTGGCCTTGCAGGATCCGCGCGATGCTGCGCTGCCGCGCGAAGACGTCGTTCATGGCGGCATAGGTGTCGACGGTGTCGGGTTCCTCGACCAGGTCGACGGCCCCGGGCAGGATCCGCTCACCCGCGCCGGCCAGCGCCAGGATGCGGGTGCCGGGCGGAAGGGACGCCGCCGGACCCGAAGGGTCGGCAGCGCGGACCTGCACCGCGCCGCTGTCGGGATCGGCGCCCAGTTCCAGGCCAAGCCAGGGCTGTCTTGCCGCCAGAATGACCATCGCCAGCGCAAGGACAAGGCCGGCAAGGACAGCGCCCAGAAGTGTCGGGGCCGGCGCCATTCGGGCAGAAGAAACTCGATCAATCATCACGCGACATCGGCAAACACTTGCCCGCACATAAAAACTTGCATGGATATCCAACGCTATCCAGTCAGGGCGACAAGTATTCGAGGCAAGCATTCTCTGGCTGTAGCCCGCCGCCTTTTGCAACCGTTGCGTGAAAGTCGCAGTCGCCCCCCAGGCAAACCGGGATTGCGCCATGATTGCCCGCATGCCGCCGCTTTTCGTGGCTCATGTGTGCGGAACTGTACTGCGGTGTATCGCCCTGAGGCCGTTGCGGCACTGTCGGCAGGCGCGAAACCGGACGCCGCCACCCTTCTTCGGCGCCCATCACGCGCCCGGCGGCGGGCACCGCCCCGGCCGCGCATCTGCGCGGGGCAGCTTGTGCCGATCCTTCATTCCGTGGCGCCGGATCACGCGCTGCCTGGCGGGCCGGATGGTGTCGGCACGGGGGACACGCAGGCGGGGGCGGGTCGTCCTGCCCTGCGGGCTTCCCGTCAGATCGACACGCTTGCAAGCAGGCGGTCGCGGTCGAGCGTCGCCTTCTCGCAGCGGTAGCTGACCTCGCCCCGGGTCATCACGACGAAGCTGTCGGCATGGCCCACCGCAAAGTCGAAATATTGCTCTACCAGCAGAATGCTCATCTGGCCCTCGTCCCGCAGGAAGGCGATCACCTTGCCGATCTGCTTGATGATGTTGGGCTGGATGCCCTCGGTCGGCTCGTCGAGGAGCAGCACCCGGGGCCGTGTCACCAGGGCGCGGGCGATCGCAAGCTGTTGCTGCTGGCCGCCCGACAGGTCCCCGCCGCGGCGGTCCTTCATTTCCCTGAGCACCGGGAACAGTTCGAAGATCCGTCCAGGAACGCTTCGCTCGGACCGGCCCAGGCAGGCAAAGCCTGTTTCCAGGTTCTCGGTCACGGTCAGCAACGGAAAGATCTCGCGCCCTTGCGGCACATAGGCGATGCCCGCCTTCGCGGCCGTGAAGGCGTTCGGACGGCCCAGGTCCCGGCCATCGAGCGCGATCGAGCCGCCCGCGAAGGGATGCCGCCCGGCGATTGCCTTCAGAAGGCTCGTCTTGCCCACGCCGTTCGTCCCCATCACGGCCGTCACCTCGCCCCGGCGCGTCACCAGGCTGACCCCGTGCAGGATCTGGCTCTGCCCGTAGCGCAAGGTCAGATCGCGAACTTCCAGCATCCTCAGCGCCCCAGATAGACGTCTATGACGTCCTTGTTCCGCGTCACATGGTCGAGCGACCCCTCGGCCAGCACCGACCCCTCGTGCAGCACCGTCACCTTGCATTCCAGCCGGCGCACGAACTCCATGTCGTGCTCGACCACGATCACGGCCCGGGTTTCGGCCGCTCTCTTCAGAAGATCCGTGGTGTGCTCGCGTTCGGCCGGGGTCATCCCGGCGGCCGGCTCGTCGACAAGCAGCAGCCGCGGATCCTGTGCCAGCAGCATCCCGATCTCCAGCCATTGCTTCTGACCGTGGCTCAACTCGCCCGCGCGGCGCGGCAGCTGCGCCAGAAGGCCGATCTCGTCGGCGATTTCCTCTATGCGCCGCGCGGCGCGGTCGGACTTGCGGTAGAACAACACGTCGAACGGCCCGCGCGGATTCTTCAGCGCCATGGCCAGGTTCTCGCGCACGCTCTGCGCCTCGAAGACGGTGGGCCGCTGGAACTTGCGCCCGATCCCGGCCCGCGCGATCCGGCTTTCGCTGAGCGACAGCAGCGACACGCTCTTCTCGCCCCAGGTGACGCGGCCCTCGTCGGGTCGGGTCTTGCCGGTGATGATGTCCATGAAGGTGGTCTTCCCGGCACCGTTCGGCCCGATTATGGCCCGCAATTCCGGCTCGCCGATCTCGAGCGACAGGTTGTTGATGGCCTTGAACCCGTCGAAGGACACCGAGACGCCCGAAACTTCCAGAAGCGCGCTCATTGCTCGCCCTCCTCCTTGCGCCAGGCGCCCGCCTCGGGCCCGTAATCGCCCTGCCGATCCGGCGCGCGGCGCTGCGCGACCAGATCGAAAAGCCCGCCGATCCCCTTGGGGAAGAACAACGTGACCCCGACGAAGGACACCCCCAGAAGCACCAGCCACCAGTCGGTCCAGCGGATCACATACCCGCCCAGCGCGATGTCGGGCGCACCGCCGCCGGTGAACCAGGACGAGAGCAACGATACCAGGGCCGCCCCGATCACGGCCCCGTAAAGCCGCCCGCGCCCGCCGATGGCGACCCAGACCGCAAGATAGATCGAGGCGATCGGCGCCATCTCTGCGGGGTTGATGATGCCGGCTTGCGGATAGTAGAGAGCCCCGGCGATGCCCGCGATCACCGCGGTCAGGGTGAACACGAAAAGCTTGTAGCTCTCGACATGGTAGCCGAGAAATCGCACCCGCGCCTCGTCGTCGCGGATGCCCCGGATGACGCTTCCCATCTTGCCCGACACCGTCCAGGCCAGAAGGACATAGCCCAGGCCCAGCGCCAGCGCCGCGACCCAGAAGAAGGCGATCGAGACCACCGATTGCGGGACATCCTCGTAGCCGGGGATGTTCTGCAGGCCCGACAGCCCGTTGTTGCCCCGTAGCCCGCTGTCGTTCTGGAAAAGATAGAGCGACAGCGCAAGCGTCATGGCCTGCGTGAGGATGGACAGATAGACCCCGGTGACGCGGCTGCGGAAGGCCAGCCAGCCGAACACCAGCGCAAGAAGGCCGGGGACCAGCACCACCAGCAGAAGCTGCAGGAACAGGCTGTCGGCGAAGGCCCACGCCCAGGGAAATTCCGAGGTGCCGACCACCCCGAAGATCTGCGTCGCGATGGCGTCGACGATCTCCTGTTCGGTGGGCGGGATCGGCGCGGCCGCAAGGCTTTCGGCGACGATGATCTCGGTGCGGGCATACATCAGCCACATGCCGATCGCGTAGCCCCCGAGCCCGAAAAAGGCCATGTGCCCGAGCGACAGGATCCCGCAATGCCCCCATACGGCATCCATCGCGATGGCAACCAGGCACAGGCACAGCGTCTTGCCCAGCGTCTTGACGAACGAGGTGGACACGACGCCGATGCCCGTCGCCTCGGCAAGGAACGTCACCAGCGCCGTGAACAGCGCAAGCGCCAGGAGAAACCACAGCACCGACGGGTTCTCGGCAAGAAAGCTGCGGCGGGTGGGGAATGCGGGGCCGGCGATGGTTGCGGTCCGGGTCATGGCGTCAGGCCTCCGCCGCGCGGCCCTTGAGGGCGACGATGCCCTTGGGGCGGAACTGGATGAACAGGATGATGAAAAGGATCATGTAGGTCTGCGCCGCAAGCGTGTTGGACGGGTTCATCCATTCGATGCCCTTCTGCAGGGTTCCGATCATCACCGCACCCGCAAGCGTGCCCCAGACGTTGCCCACCCCGCCCACGACCACGGTCATGAAGCTTTGCACGATATAGTCCTGGCCCATCTCGGACGTGACCTTGGCATAGAGCCCTATCGCCACGCCCGCGATCCCCGCGATGCCCGAGCCCAGCCCGAAGGTCAGCATGTTGATGCGGTCCGGGTTGATCCCCATCGAGGCCGCCATGCCGGGGTTCTGGGTCACGGCCCGCACCTCCAGCCCGAGGCGCGTCCGGTTCAGCACGAACAGGATCAGCCCCAGGAACATGAGCGCCAGGAAAAAGATCGCGATACGGATATGGCTGATCTGGATGACCTCGTTGTAGACCAGCGCGCCATCCAGCCATCCGGGGGCGGTCAGCGGCCGCGCCTGCGTGCCGAAGATGTTCTTCGCAAGCTGTTGCAGCGCGATGGAGATGCCGAAGGTGGCAAGCAGCGTCTCGAGCGGGCGATGATAAAGCCAGCGGATCACCAGCCGTTCCATCGCCACGCCGGCCCCGAAGGTCACGGCAAAGGCCAGCGGCAGCGCCACGATCAGCGCCAGCGTGTAGTCGGGGATGAAGAGCTGCACCACATAGCCGGTATAGGCACCCATCATTATGAATTCGCCATGGGCCATGTTGATCACGCCCATCACCCCGAAGGTGATGGCGAGTCCGATGGCCGCAAGGAAGTAGATCGAGGACAGCGACAGCGCATCGAGCGCCAGGTCCAGCGCCTGATCGAACGCGACCCGGCGCTCGATCGCGGCAAGCACGCGGGCCGCGGCCCGGGTCACGGCGGCATCGGGGTCGGCATAGGCCAGGTAGAAGACATGCGCATCGAGCGCAGCGCGGACCTCGTCCTCGGACACGGTGGGCGGAACGGTGCCGGCTGCCGCAAGCGCGGCATAGGCGTCGAGCCGGCGCGCCTCGGTGTCGAGTTGCCCGACGGCAATCCCGCCCGCGCGACCGTCCACGACATTGGCCACCAGCGCATCCCTGATCTGCGCCGCGGGGATACGCGGCGGGGCCAGGCCGGACTCGACCAGCCGGGCATAGGCCTCTGCGCGGGAAAGTTCGGGGCTTCCGGGTTCCAGCAGGCGGGCGATGTTTCCGGCCGGCAGTTGCGGCGCGACGCCCGCGCTGGTCGCGAGGATCTGGTTCAGCGTGGCGCGCACATCGACCGAGACATCCCCCGCAAGCCCCTCGATCGCAGCGACGCGGCCCTCGGTCGTTTCCGCGAAGCGGGCCTGCAACAGGCCCAGCAGCCGCGCCTTGCGGATCCGCAGGGCGGTGTCCGTTTCATCCTCGAGCGATGCGGCCAGCGGCTCCATGTGGTCGGCAGAGGGGGACCGCCCGATCGTGTCGAGCGCATCCCGCCGCAGGACGATGTCCGGTGCGGACAACTGGAACTGCACCAGGGCGCCTGCGATCTCGCGCCGGACGCCCCCGTTGGGGCGGATCTCCTGGATGGCCGAGGCGGGCACGCGCCCCGCATCCTGCCCCGTCTCGATGTCGAGAAGCGCGATCTGCCCGTCCGAAGCCTGGCCTGCATAGTAGAACAGCCCGTCGGAGCGGTTCAGCACGACCTCGCGGTTCTGCCACCGTTCGAGAAACCCCGACACGCCGGGATGCCCCGCCTCGATCAGCGCGTCGAGCACCACCGCGACGCGCTGGCGGCTTGGGTTCGCCACCTCCTCGGCATGGGGCTGCAATACCTCTTGCAGGCCCTGCGCCCGAACCAGATGGGCCGGCGCTGCCGCGAGCAGCGCAACGATGATCAGAAGAATGCGCAGCATGATGCCTGCCCGAACAGGAAAATGGGGCGCGCGCGAAGGCGCGCGCCCGCGACCGTCAGTAGTTCGACGTCAGCTGGACACAGGTCTGGGTCTGGGTGTTGTACATCCCGCACCCAAGATCCTTCCAGTCAGAGGTGAGCACGGCGGATTCCGGCAGGTAGTCCGTCCACGCGTCACCCGGAACTTCCTCGGTCTGGCTGATGATGTCGAACTGCCCGTCGGCGCGGATCTCTCCGATCAGCACCGGCTTCGAGAGGTGGTGGTTCGGCAGCATCACCGCCGTGCCACCGGTCAGGTTCGGGAATTCCTGACCGTACATGGCGCTGCGCACCGCATCGACATCGGTCGTGCCCGCTGCCGTGGCCGCATTCACCCACATGTTGAAGCCGATGTAATGCGCCTCCATCGGATCGTTGGTGACGCGGTTCTCGTCGCCGATGAAGGCGTGCCACGCCTCGATGAAGGCCGAATTCTGCTCGGCGTCCGCCGACATGAAGTAGTTCCAGGCGGCCAGGTGCCCCACGAGGTTGGTGGTATCGAGCCCCGACAGTTCCTCCTCGCCCACCGAGAACGCGATCACGGGGATGTCGTCGGCCGACACGCCGCGCGCGGCCAGTTCCTTGTAGAACCCGATATTCGCATCGCCATTGATCGTCGAAACGACCCCGACCTGCTTGCCGTCGGCCCCGAGCGCGACCACGTCGGAAACGATCGTGGACCAGTCGGAATGGCTGAACGGGGTGTAGTTCACGAAGATGTCCGCTTCCGCGATCCCCTTCGACATCAGATAGGATTGCAGGATGTTGTTCGTGGTGCGCGGATAGACATAGTCGGTCCCGAGCAGCGCGAACTTCTCGACACCCAGTTCCTCGAGGAAGTAGTCCACCGCCGGGATCGCCTGCTGGTTGGGCGCGGCCCCCGTATAGAACACGTTCTTCGAGCTTTCCTCACCCTCGTACTGGACCGGGTAGAACAGAAGCCCGTTCAGTTCCTCGATCACGGGCAGCACCGACTTGCGGCTGACGCTGGTCCAGTTGCCGAACATCACGTCCACTTCGTGCACGGTCAGAAGCTCTCGGGCCTTCTCGGCGAAGAGAGGCCAGTCCGAGGCCGGGTCCACGACCACCGCCTCCAGGTCGCACCCCAGCAGGCCACCCTTCTTGTTCTGCTGGTCGACCAGCATCAGCATGGTGTCCTTGAGCGTCGTCTCGGAAATTGCCATCGTTCCCGAAAGCGAGTGCAGGACGCCGACCTTGATGGGACACTCCTGTGCAAGGCTGCTTCCCGCCGACATGATCGCAGCCGTGGAAGCCATGGCAAGAAAACCTGCTTTTCTCATAACGCGTATTCCCCCTTCCGACTGGATACCCGCCTGTCTCCGGCCGCCATTCCAGGGGAAAGGCGCCGATGCGGGCACAGCGCTTCGTTTCACCACACGGGGATCGTGCATCTGCGCAGGCCACCCCGCCCGACAGCCCCGCCGCGCGGGACCGCCATGGGCTCAGTAAGCAGGGGTTGACGAACGGCACCGCAGGAATTGCGCATAAAAAAGGCCCGATCGGTTTGCATGAAATGTTTTTAAGCAGAAATACTGCTCTGTGATCGGGCAATGTGCATCAATTGATCATGAGCACCGCCAGCGCCCCCTTGCATCGGATGGCGACGTGGCGCAGATGCGATTCCCCTCCCGCCCGCAGGCACGCCGATCCGATGCGCCGTCGGGCGGGCGCGCAGGGGTCCGGGCGGGCCGATCCCGACGGCTGGCGGCTGGCCGGACCACTTCGCGACGGTTGCCCTCGGGATCGAACTGCGGTGTATGTTGCGTGCAAACACGCGTAACCTGCGCGCGAGGTGAATGAATGCTGAACGCAAGACCCGTCCCCCACCTGCCCGACCTTCTGGTCATCGAGCCGCGGCGCTTCGTGGATGACAGGGGCTATTTCGAGGAAACCTGGTCGGCCGGGGATTTCGCCAAGGCAGGCATCGGCGTGACCTTCGTGCAGGACAATCATTCGATGTCGCTTGCGCCCGGAACCCTGCGCGGGCTTCATTTCCAGGCACCGCCGCGCGCGCAGGCCAAGCTGGTGCGCTGCGTGCGGGGCGCGGTGTTCGACGTGGCGGTGGACATTCGACGGGGCTCGCCCACCTATGGCCACTGGCACGGGATCGAACTTGCCCCCGGAAATGGCAGGAAGTTCTTCATACCCGAGGGGTTCCTGCACGGCTTCATCACGCTGGAGCCGAATTCGGAGGTCGAGTACAAGTGCTCCGACAGCTATGCGCCGGACCTGGAGGGGGCGGTGCGCTGGGACAGCGTCGGGATAGACTGGCCCTGGAAAGACGCGCCCAGGCTTTCGCCAAAGGACGCCGCGGCGGTGCCCTTTTCCGGATTTCACTCTCCCTTCGGCAAGGGGCAGATCGCGTGAAGATCCTCGTCACAGGCGGCGCCGGTTTCATCGGGTCCGCGGTCGCAAGACTGGCCATCGCGCGCGGCTTCGACGTGGTGAACCTAGATGCGCTGACCTATGCGGCCAATCCCGCCAACCTGGCTTCGGTGGACAGCGCCCCCGGCTATGCGTTCGAGCATGCCGACATCCGCGACCGCGACGCGCTCGACCGGATCCTTGCGACGCACGAACCGGACGCGGTGCTGCATCTTGCGGCAGAGTCGCATGTGGACAGGTCCATCGACGGGCCGCGCGCCTTCATCGACACCAACGTCACGGGGACATTCAACCTGCTTGAGGCGTCGCGCGCCTGGTGGAGCGCACGGGGAAAGCCCGACGGATTCCGGTTCCTTCATGTTTCGACCGACGAGGTCTTCGGCTCGCTGGGCCCGGACGGGCGCTTCACGGAAGACTCGCCCTATGACCCGAGATCGCCCTACTCGGCGTCCAAGGCGGCGTCCGACCACCTCGTGCGCGCATGGCACGAGACATACGGCCTTCCGGTGATCGTCACCAACTGCTCGAACAACTACGGGCCGTACCAGTTCCCGGAAAAGCTGATCCCTGTCACCATCCTGAATGCCCTGGCGGGCAGGCCCCTGCCCGTCTACGGCAAGGGCGCCAACATCCGCGACTGGCTTTTCGTCGAGGATCACGCCGAGGCGCTTCTGCTGGTTCTCGAACGCGGAAGGCCCGGCCGCACCTATGCCATCGGCGGCGAGAACGAGCGTCGCAACATCGACATCGTCACCACGATCTGCGGGATCCTCGACCGCAAGCGCCCGCGTTCCCGGGGCGCGCACCGCGATCTTGTCACTTTCGTCGCCGACCGTCCCGGCCATGACGCGCGCTATGCCATCGACCCGACCCGCATCGCGACGGAACTCGGCTGGCGCCCATCGCTTACCATCGACGAAGGGCTGGAGCGGACGGTCGACTGGTATCTCGCGAACGAGGACTGGTGGCGCCCCCTGCTGCAGCGCGACGGGGTCGGCGCCCGGCTGGGCCTGAGCGCATGAGGGTTCTGGTCTTCGGCAGGACCGGCCAGGTCGCGCGGGAACTGGCGCGCCGTGCCCCCGCGGACCGGGCCATGGTCTTTCTCGACCGTGCCGACGCGGATCTGGGCATCCCCGAGGCCTGTTTCGCGGCGATCATGTCGCATCGCCCCGATGCCGTGATCAACGCTGCCGCCTGGACCGGGGTCGACCGGGCCGAAGACGACGAGGCGGCGGCGACCCTTGTGAACGCTCACGCCCCCGGCGCGATGGCGCGCGCCGCGGTCGAACTGGCGATCCCGTTCCTGCATCTTTCCACGGACTACGTTTTCGACGGGCGGGGGGATCGTCCTTTCGCGCCGGACGCGCCGACCAACCCGCTGGGCGCCTATGGCCGGTCCAAACTGGCCGGCGAACAGGCGATCCGGGACAGCGGCGCCCGGGCGCTTGTCCTGCGCACCAGCTGGGTGATCTCGGCGCATGGCACGAACTTCGTCAAGACCATGCTGCGGCTGGGACAGGAGCGGCAGACGCTGAACGTCGTGGCGGACCAGATCGGCGGGCCGACCCCCGCAGCGGCGATCGCGGATGCGCTACATGCCGTGCTGCCGGTGCTGGCGGCGGGCCATCCGGGCGGCACGCATCATTTCGCCGGGGCGCCGGATGCAAGCTGGGCCGACCTTGCCCGCGCGGTCATGGCCGGTGCGACCCTGCCCTGCCGCATCCTCGACATACCGAGCGCGGCCTATCCGACCCCGGCGCGCCGCCCGCTGAACTCGCGCCTCGACTGTTCCGGGTTCGAGCGGGATTTCGGGATCGCCCGGCCGGACTGGCGCACGGGGCTGCAAGACATACTGAAGGAGCTGGGCGCATGCTGACACGCCGCAAGGGGATCATTCTGGCCGGCGGGTCGGGCACGCGGCTCTGGCCGATCACGATGGGCGTCTCCAAGCAGCTGCTGCCGATCTACGACAAGCCGATGATCTTTTACCCGCTTTCCGCGCTGATGCTGTCGGGCATCCGGGAAATCGCGCTGATCACCACGCCCGAGGATCAGCCGCAGTTCCGGCGCCTGATGGGCGATGGCAGCCATTGGGGCCTGAACTTCACCTATATCGCGCAGCCCTTGCCGGACGGGCTGGCGCAGGCCTATCTGCTGGCCGAGGACTTTCTCGCCGGGGCCCCGTCGGCGATGGTGCTGGGCGACAACATCTTCTTCGGCCACGGCCTGCCGGAAGTGCTGGCAACGGCCGATGCCAGGACCGACGGCGCCACCGTGTTCGGCTACCATGTGACCGACCCCCAGCGTTACGGCGTGATCGATTTCGGCCCCGAGGGCGAGGTGCGCGCGATCGTCGAGAAGCCCGCAAGCCCCCCCTCCAGCTACGCGGTGACCGGGCTCTACTTCCTTGACGGGCGGGCGCCGGAACGGGCCGCGCGCCTGACACCCTCGGCCCGCGGGGAGCTGGAGATCGCCGATCTGCTGGAACTCTACCGCGCCGAGGGCAGCCTGCGGATGGAGAAGATGGGCCGCGGCTTTGCCTGGCTCGACACCGGAACCCATGGCAGCCTGCTCGACGCCTCGAACTTCGTGCGCACGCTGACCGAACGGCAGGGTCTCCAGGTCGGCTGCCCCGAAGAGATCGCCTTCCAGAAGGGCTGGATCGACGCCGAGGCGGTGGAACGGCGCGCGAAGATGTTCGAGAAGACCGGCTATGGCCAGTACCTGCGCGAGGCGGTGCTGGGCAGGCGCTGACCGGCCGGCAGGGAAACGGGGAATGACGGGATGCTGAGCGGAAGGATGCCGACATTCGGGGCCGGGCTGCGCGCCATCGCCCGCAACGGCATCCTGCTGTCGGGCGCCATGTGGATCGAGACGGCGATCCGCTT
Organism: Halovulum dunhuangense; assembly: GCF_013093415.1. Lineage (NCBI taxonomy): Bacteria > Pseudomonadati > Pseudomonadota > Alphaproteobacteria > Rhodobacterales > Paracoccaceae > Halovulum > Halovulum dunhuangense. The sequence continues at coordinate 36,165 of NZ_JABFBC010000004.1, read as the reverse complement.
CGGCTACATCCTGGCGATCACGCACTACATCGGGGCCGAGGGCTATGGCGTCTGGGCCTATGCGGCGGCGGCCTATCTGCTGGGGGTCGGGCTGTCGGGCTTCGGGCTCGATGCGCTGATCCCGGTCCGGCTGGGCGCCTCGCGGCAGGGCACCGGGCGCTACCTGGGCGCGACGCTGACGATCCGCGTGGCGCTGGGCGCGCTCGCCGGTGCCGGGCTTGCGGCCTATGCCGGCCTCGTCGAGCCCGATCCGACCATCCGCATCGCCCTGCTTCTGGCGGTTCCGGCGCTGGTCGGGCGCAGCCTTTCGCTGTGGGTGCGCACGGTCTTCGTCGCCTGCGAGTCGCCCGCACGGCAGGTCCGCCTGTCCGTCGCTATGCGCCTGGCCGAGGTGGCGACCGGCGTCGCCCTGCTCTGGGCGGGGGGCGGCATCCTGGGGATCATGGCCGTCCATGCGCTGGCCATGATGACCGAGGCGGCACTCGGCCTTGTCCTGATGAACAGGCATGTCGCACGGGTCCGGCTGACCATCGCCGCCTCGGAGATCCGCCCCATCCTCGGCCAGGGCGCGACGCTGGGGGTGACGGCGATGCTGACGGCCTGGCTGTCGGCCGGCCCGCTGATCCTTCTGCGGCATTTCGGGCCGTCGGACCTGGCCACCATCGGCCAGTTCGCGCTCGCGCTTCAGGTGGGCAACCTGCTGGTGGCGGCCGTCATTCCCTTCTACCAGGCGGCGCTGCCGGCCCTGAGCCGGTCGGTCGCCAACGGGGATCCGCGGGCGCACGGCTACGGCCTGCTCACCGCCGGAGCAGCGCTTCTGCTGTTCGGAGGGGCGGCGGCACTCGGTTTCGCCGCGGGGCCGTGGGCCGTGACCACGGTGCTTGGCGCTGAATTCGCGCTGACCGGCAGCCTGCTCGCACCGGGCATCATCATCGGCGCGCTGGTGGTGCTGCCAACCGGGTTCTCGCAGATGCTGCTGGTCCGTGGCAGGCGCCGGGCCACGATGCTGGCCGCAGGGCTGGGCTGCGCGGTCTTGATCCTGGCGTTCCCGCAGGCCACCATGCAGTGGGGCGTGCATGGCGCGGCAGCAGCGCTTGCGGGGGCGTGGTTTATACGAAGTAGTGTAATCATGCTGATTGTAACGTCACTTGGACCGCCCAGAACATGAAAGTGTGCTGTATGCCCAGCGCAATTTAAAAAAGGTCAATAATGGCTCGCTTTCTACTTTTAACTAATCAGCTTTTTGAATGGGCAGGAAGCGAAACCGTAATCATAGAGATTGCAGAAGAGCTCGAAAAAAGAGGGCATGAAGTATGTGTTTTTGCAAATATATTTGGAGACAGCTTCATAGAAAAACTCAAATACAATTCGATTTCATTCGTTCGGAAAAGAAAAAATATTAAAATTGCTGATTTTGATGTTGTATATTGCCAACATCAGGTTCTTTCCTTGTTTGCGAACCAGCTCATTCACGCAGCCAAAGCAGGAAAGCTACCCAAGATTATATACGGGCACCTATCTCCTTATGTGCCTCTAGAATTCCCAGGCTCAAATATCGAGTCCCTTTTTTCGAGTTGTGGTTTATGCAACAGTCGTGAAACAATGCAAAAGATGGTGGAACTGGGCTTACCGGAGGAGAAACTCAAGTTATTTCCCAATCCGGCGCCAGAGGCATTTTTCTCCCTGGATGCTCCTAGCGATCCGCCAAAAAGCATTTTGGCGGTATCAAATCATTTTCCAGAAGAAGTTATAAACGCCTTAAAAATATTAGAAGAAAAGGGGTTTTCTGTTACGAGAAGGGGATCGGAGTTCAAGAACGAGCGTGTATCACCAAGAGACATTCAGGATCACGATATGGTCCTCACTATAGGGAAGACGGTTCAGTACGCTATCGCAAGTAGGCGACCGGTGTATATCTACGATAGGTTTGGCGGACCAGGCTGGTTAACAGCCGAAAACTTTGAGCGCGCCTCATTCTACAATTTTTCCGGCAGATGTACCTCAAAAATAAAGAGCGCCAACACCATCGCAGATGAAATAGAACGTATTGATTATATTTCGCTTGATCTTCTCAGCACCTCGCTGTCACGCGATGAATTTAGATTGCCTTTTTACATTGAAAATTTTTTCCTGGATAAAAATTGTTTTATTGATTCAAAAAAACACCTATCATTTTTTGAAAAAATTCATATATTGATTGAGCTTTTTCGATATAATTTGAAAATATCAAAGTTGAAAATCAAACAGCCGTTACGACCAGTATATTATTTTCTGAAGCGCCGGATATAGTTTTCGAAAGATGAGCACTCCCCCGCCCCGCGTCGCGGTCCTGATGGCGACCCACAATGGCGGGGCTTGGGTGGGTGCGCAGCTGGAGTCCATCCTCGCCTCCGAAGGGGTCGCGGTGCATGTGTTCGTGTCGGACGACAATTCGACCGACCGCACCCTCGAGGTGGCGCGACATGTCTGCGCCGACCGCATGACGCTGCTGCCCGCCCGGCGGCACGGCAGTGCCGCGCGGAACTTCTTCCGGCTTCTGCTCGACGTGGACTGGAGCGACTTCGACCATGTGGCCCTTGCCGACCAGGACGACATCTGGCGCGCCGACAAGCTGCACCGCGCGGTCGGGCGCATCCGCGCGGGCGGGCTGGATGCCTATTCGTCGGACATCACCGCCTTCTGGCCGGATGGCAGGCGCAGGTACATCCGCAAGAGCCAGCCGCAGCGCAGCCGCGACCACCTGTTCGAATCCGGCGGGCCCGGCAACACCTTCGTCCTGCCGCGCGCCTCGGCCGATTTCCTGCGCAGGCGGCTGCGGGCGACCGACCCGGCCCTTCTGCACCGGGTCGACGCGCATGACTGGCTGATCTATGCGATCCTTCGCGAGGCCGGGATGACATGGGGGATCGACCGGTTCCCGGGCCTCGACTATCGGCAGCACGCGGTCAACGTGATGGGCGCCGCCACCGGCATCGCGGCCCTGCGCAAGCGGCTGGGGATGATCCGCTCCGGCTGGTATCTGGACCAGGTGCGCCTGATCGCCGACATCGCGGGGGCGCGGGGCGGGCCGGTCATCGACTATGTGCGCGATCCTCGCCCGACGCGGCTGTGGGTGCCGCTCGTGCACTTCCGCAGCTGCCGCCGCAGGCTGCCAGAGGCGTTGATGCTGCTTCTGATCCTGCTCGACGCGGGGATCCGCCGGAACGGAGCCGACCGGGCGTGACGCCGGTCAGGGCCGAAGGATTTAGCGAATGGCAGAGAGGGCGCCGACGCTCTTGCGGTTCCCGAGCACGAACCACAGGCGGCCGGGCAACGTTCGGGAGGCGTTTAAAAACTCGGCCAACATCCGCGAGGCGTCGGCCGGCAGATCGGCGCCATAGGCCGCCTTGAATTCCTGAGCTTGAGACAGGCACGAAGAACTGCGAGACCGCCTCAGCGCCTTCAGGCCACGCTCCAACACACCCGCAACACTGCTTCGAAGACCTACGTGATTTGCCCCGTGCTGGCGGTAGAGGATATGGCTCTCGTTGTCATATCGGACCGAACCGTTCGCACTTGCGGTCAGTGAAAGCCACCAGTCGTGCATCAGAATCTGCGACGATCGAACGGGAAAGCGCAAATGTTCGAGAAATTCGCGATCCATGACGCAGGTGCATCCGGTCGCGTAGTTTCCGATCAGCGTGCTTGCCAAACTCTGATCACCGGCATGCCGATACCTTGACAGGGGTCTGAGTTCCTCATCCACCAGATCGAGCGCCGAGCAGTAAAAACCTGAACCTGACCTTTGCAGGCATTCTATAGCCCGCGCGATCTTCTGCGGCTTCCATACGTCATCCTGATCCGACAGCGCGTAGTATTCGGCCTCAATATCCTTGGCCCACTCAAGAAGCGTGAGGAAGCTGCGCGCCGGTCCAAGGTTCTCTCCAACCACGACGCGTATTCTCTCGGGGCCATAGGATCGGAGTATTTCCACCGTCGCATCACTTGACCCATCGTCTCGGGCAAGGATCGAAATGGTCCCTCCAAAGTCCTGTGAAAAGATCGAGTCGAGTTGCTCCTCCAGAAATTTCTCACCGTTCCAGGTGGAAAGCAGAACGAGGACTCGCGGATTGTTCATTTGGCGTTCAGCCCGTCTGTTTCACGCGATCAGGGCCAAGCGCCTCAACCGCAGGGTCCGTCCGCCGCAATCCTTGCCGGCGTGTTCACCGCAAGGACCAGCGCGTATCCCGCTTCGTGGTACATCCCTGCCTGGAGCCTTTGCAGGTCGCTCAGCGTTCCGTCCGGAGAGAACAGGCAGAACACAAGATTGTCGAGCGGATCCATATGTCCTCCTGACCGCTGCCGGCTGCGCCAGGTATGGCCCGGCGTCACACCCTTGCGCGGCTTCAAGCGTATCGAAGACCGCGCGCGCCATCAACTTGGTTCCGCCCCCGCCCTGTCGGCGCCCGAGACCCGGCCGGCCGGTCGCCGGACCGTTCGTCAGTGGTCCAGGATCTTGCTCAGGAAGTCCCGCGCGCGATCGCTGCTGGGGCTGCCGAAGAACTCCTCGGTCGGACGATCCTCGACGATGGCGCCGGCATCCATGAAGACCACGCGGTCCGCGACCTTTCGCGCGAAGCCCATCTCGTGGGTCACGACCATCATCGTCATGCCCTCGCGCGCGAGTTCGACCATGACGTCGAGCACCTCGTTGATCATCTCGGGGTCGAGCGCCGAGGTCGGTTCGTCGAACAGCATCGCCACCGGGTCCATCGCCAGCGCCCGCGAGATCGCGACCCGCTGCTGCTGGCCGCCTGACAGCGCGCCGGGATGCTTGTCGATGTGCTGCGACAGGCCCACCCGCTCGAGCAGGGCCTCGGCCTTGGCGACCGCCTCGTCGCGGCTGCGGCCAAGCACCTTCTGCTGGGCAAGGCACAGGTTCTCGCGGACGGTCATGTGCGGGTAAAGCTCGAAATGCTGGAACACCATCCCGATGCGCGACCTGAGCCGCGTCAGGTCGGTGCCACGCGCCGTGACGTCCACGCTCTCGACGGTGATGCGGCCCTTCTGCGCCGGCTCCAGGCCGTTGACGCATTTGATCAGCGTCGACTTGCCCGAACCGGAGGGGCCGCAGACCACCACCACCTCGCCCCTGGCGACCCGCGTGGTGCAGTCGGTCAGGACCTGGAAGTCGCCGTACCATTTCGACAGTCTCTCGATCTCGATCATGCGGTGCGCGCCTTCTGCAGGTGCCGCACGAACAGCGATCCCGCGAAACAGATCACGAAATAGACGCAGGCGGCGAAGATGTACATTTCGACAAGCCGCCCCTCGGTGCGGGCGACGATGGACGAGACGGTCATGAAGTCCCTGAGCGACACGACGAAGACAAGACTCGTGTCCTGGAACAGGATGATGCCCTGCGTGACAAGGATCGGGATCATGTTCCGGAACGCCTGGGGCAGGACGATGTGGCGCTGGATCTGCCAGTAGTTCAGCCCGGTCGCCTGCCCGGCATGGACCTGGCCCTTGCGCACCGACTGGATGCCCGCGCGGATGATTTCCGAGAAATAGGCCGCCTCGAACAGGGTGAAGGCGATCAGCGCCGAGTAGAAGCTGCCGATCGGGCGGCCCAGCGCCAGGGGCACGAGGAAGTAGAACCAGAAGATCACCAGGATCAGCGGCACCGACCGGATCAGGTTCACATAGGTGGCCGCCAGCAGCGACAGCGGCAGGATCCCCGAAAGCCGCATCAGCGCAAGCAGCGTGCCGAAGACGATGCCGCCAAGGATCGCGAGACCGGTCAGCAGAAGCGACAGCTGCAAGCCCTGCCAGAGGAAGGGAAGGTTGTTCAGGATGACGGCGAAATCGAACCCGGCCATGGCTATTTCGACCCCATGTAGCCGGGGATACGCGTGTAGCGTTCAGCCACCTGCATCACCAGCGTCGCGACAAGCGCGATGCAGACATAGATCACGGTGGCGGCGGTATAGGCCTCGAAGCCGTTGAAGGTGTATTCCGCGATCTGCTGGCTTTGCGCGGTCAGTTCCAGAAGCCCGATCGTCAATGCCAGCGAGGAGTTCTTGAAGATGGTCAGGAACTCGGAGGTCATCGGCGGCACGATCAGCCGGAACGAGATCGGCAACAGAACGTAGCGATAGGTCTGCGCCACCGAAAACCCGTTGGCATAGGCCGCGTTGGTCAGCCCCGTGCCGACGGACTCGATACCCGCGCGCACCTGCTCGGCCACCCGGCTGGCGGTGTAGAGCCCGAGTGCGATGACCGCCGTGACGTATTCGGGGTTGGGCATGTCGCGCTTGATCCAGCGCCCCATGTCGTCGGGCACCAGTTCGGGCATCACGAAGTACCACAGGAACATCTGCAGCAGCAGCGGCACGTTGCGGAACAGCTCCACATAGGCCGTGCAGACCAGGGCGATCGGGCGCGAGGGCAATGTGCGCCCGACCCCCACAAGGATGCCCACCACAAGCGCCAGCGCCCAGGCCGCGATGGCCACGGCAAAGGTCCATTGCACGCCCATGACCAGCCAGCCGAGATAGGGTTCCTCGAAAAGGACGCCCCAGTTCCAGTTGTAGTCCATGCGAAAACATCCCCGTTGGCATGTAGCGAAAGGGGGCGGTCGGCCGCCCCCTTCCCCTGGCCCGGCCGGTTACTCGGGCAGCGCGTTCAGCTGGAAGGACGCCTGAAGCAGGTCGGACTGCTCGACCCCCATGGGCCCGAACCAGCGCTCGTAGATCTCGCCGATCTCGCCCGAGCGGAACAGCGCGGCCAGCGCGCGCTTGCCGACCAGTTCGAAGTCGCTCTCGTTGCGCGGGATCATCAGCGCGTAGGGATCATAGGACAGGAAGTCGCCGACCACCGCGAAGTCGTCGGGGGTGCGCGATTTCTGGATCAGCCCGTGCAGCAGGATGTGGTCGGTGGAATAGGCGTCGACCCGGTCCGTCTCAAGCGTCAGCATGCCTTCGGCATGGTCCTTGACCGGCAGGATCCGCACGTCGAGGCCACGCTCCTCGACCGCCGCCTTGATCGCGCGCTCGTTGGTGGTTCCCTGCGCAAGCGCGATGGTCTTGCCATCCAGATCGTCGACCGACGCGATCCCGGAATCCTTGCGGGTCAGGATCTTGGTCCCGGTGATGAAGGTGACGGGCAGGTATTCGACCTGCTCCTGCCGGGTCAGGTTGTTGGTGGTCGAGCCGCATTCCAGGTCGATCGTCCCGTTCGCCATCAGCGCGATGCGGGTCTGCGGGGTCACCGGCACGAACTGCACCTCGAGATCCTTGCCCAGCGTCTCCTCGACGGCGGCCACCACGGCCATGCACAGGTCTATGCTGTAGCCGACGGGGTTCTGGTTCTCGTCGAGATAGGCGAACGGGACCGAGCTTTCGCGGTGCCCGAGCACGATGCTGCCGCGCTCGGCGATGGCGCCCAGGCGCCCGCTCGTGATGTCCTGCGCAAGGGCGGTGGTGCCAAGGACGGCCATCGCGGCCGCGCCTGCCATCAGGATGCTGAGTTTCTTCATTTGGCCTCTCCTGTCGTGGATTGTTGGTTTTCCCGGATTGTCGATATCAGTCGGCAGAGAACAGATCGGCATAGCCGAACAGCGCGGCGCTGCCCCCTGTGTGCAGGAACACGATGTTCTTGCAGTCTGCAAAATCCCCGCGCCCGACCAGGTCGATCAGGCCGGCCAGTCCCTTGCCGGAATAGACCGGGTCGAACAGCAGCCCCTCGAGCCGTGCAAGCAGGCGCACCGCGTCCTTCATGCCCTCGGTCGGCAGGCCGTAACCGGGGCCGACATGGTCGCAATTGGCGCGCACGCGCTCGCGCGCGACCGTGAAGCCCGCGCCGAGGTGGTCCATCGTCCGGCACGCAAGGTCGTAGACCATCTGCTCCTGCTTCTCGCGCGGCGCCCGCACGCCGATGCCCAGCAGGTCGAGATCGGACTCGACCGCCGCCAGACCGGCGACCAGCCCCGCCTGCGTGCCAGAGCTTCCGGTGGCATGGACAAGCGCGTCGATCTTGAGCCCCATGTCCTCGGCCTGGGTCAGAAGTTCCAGCGCGCAGTTCACATAGCCCAGCGCACCGACCGGGTTCGATCCGCCGCCGGGAATGACATAGGGCCGCCGGCCCTTTGCCCGCAGCGTGTCGGCCAGCGTCTCCATCTCGGCGGCCATGTCCGCCCCGCCGGGCCTGCGGTCCACCGTCGCGCCGTGGATGCGATCCAGCAGGACGTTGCCGTTGTCGGTGTAGTCGGGGTCGGTATAGCCGGTCCGATCCTCCAGCAGGATATGACAGCCAAGCCCCAGCCGCGCGGCCGCCGCCGCCGTCTGGCGCGCGTGGTTCGACTGGGTGGCGCCCTGCGTGATGACGCAGTCGGCGCCCTGCGCCTGGGCGTCGGCCATCAGGTATTCGAGCTTGCGGGTCTTGTTGCCGCCCCCCGACAAGCCGGTGCAGTCGTCCCGCTTGACCCAGATGCGCGGCCCGCCCAGATGCGCGCTCAAGCGGTCCATCGGCTCGAGCGGTGTCGGCAGATGCGCAAGCGACACGCGGGGGAAATGCTCCAGCTTGCGCCGGATCGCGTCGCAGCGATCCTTAATGTTGCTTTGGGCGACGGGGGCCGGGGAAACCGCACTCATGGGGAGGCCTTTCGAAATTCAATGTTGCCTCTGGTCTAGCAACGTTGACCAGCCGCGAAAAATGCTTCTATCCTTGACCGCTCATACAATTGATATGAGCGGGCGGATGGACTCACGGCTTCTCGATGATGTGCTCGCGCTTCTGGAAGAGGGAAACCTCAGCCGCGCGGCGTCCCGGCGGAACATCACGCAGCCGGCGTTCTCGCGGCGCATACAAAGCTTCGAGGACTGGGTCGGCATCCCGCTGCTCGAGCGGCGGAAGAACCGGATCGCGCTGCACCCGGCGCTTGCTGCCAACGAGCTGGAAATCCGCGCGACGATCCAGCGGATCGAGGCCCTGCGCGCCCGCCTGCGCGACGGAACGACCGGGGCGGGGCGCCTTGTCCTCGCGACCCAGCACGCCCTGGCCGCAAGCGTCATGCGCGATACGCTGGTGGCCCTGCACAGGTCAGAGCCCGGTCTGATCACGCGGCTGCGCACCATGAACCGCGAGGACTGCGTTTCCTTCTTCCTGCGCGGCGAGGCCGACCTTCTGATGATCTACGAGGCGCGCGGCTTCCCGCCCCTGCCCTTCGACGACACGATCGGCCGCCGCACATGGATGCGCGATACACTCGTGCCGGTCTGCGGCGGGGCCTTGCGCCACAGGTTGACCGAGGATGGCATTCCCAAGGCCCCCTTCCCGCTGATCCAGTACCCCCCGGACAGCCATTTCGGACGGCTGATCCACCGCAACGGCCGGGACGCGGTGCTGTTCGATCACGGCGGCCGGGTCGCCATCGAGACCGCGTTCAGCGTGGCGGCGCTTAGCCTGGCCGAAGCCGGGCTCGGCGTGGCCTGGCTGCCGCACAGCCTGTGCCTGCGCCAGATCGCGGCCGGGGACCTGGTCAACCTGGCGCCCAGCTTCGGGCAGATCGCGCTTGATGTCAGCGTCTTCTTCTCGAAGCAGAGCGCCGATGCGCAACGCTTCCTGTCCGGCATCTGAGGGGGTCTGAGCGCCGCCGATCCCGCGCGTCCGCGGGGCCGAAGGGAAGCTGCCATAGGTGCGTCATGTTCATGGTTTCAAGCGACGTTCTTCGTGCAAGAACAGCGCCGGCCGGCCCATGCCGTCACGGTCGGCTCAGCCGCCCGTGCCCGACTTCGGCGACATCCGCCAGGCTTGCGATGCTGTCGTGCAGCAGCTGGATCGCATAGGCTGGGTTGTGGACCCAGGCGCCGCCATCCCTGGCCACAAGCTGGTAGTTGTAGGCCGCCATCAGCAGCCGCGGCGTCCAGCTGGCATAGCGGTTGGGACCAAGCGCCTCGGCGTCGGAAATCGCCCCGTCGCCATCGCTGTCGTTGAAGAAATAGGGAAAGCGGCCGGGCGCGTAGCCGATGGGGCTGCCTGCGATCTCGCGCGCATAGGTGGCGATGGCGTTGCCGAGGACGGCGTGCAGCCCCTCGATCTCGGACGCGATGCCACCGCTTGTCACGCCGTCCCCGTCGAAATCGGCGTGGCGGGTGCGGATCCCGGTGATGTCGCCGGTCCCCTGGTGGCAGGCGAAGCAGCGTCCGGTGTCCACCTCGGTCGTGTGCGGCTCGTGGCAGGCGACGCAGCTTCCCACGCTCGGGACATGGCGGAAACGGCCCGCATAGTCGCGGCCCGGATACTCGAACCCGCCGCGCGCATCCGCGCCGTGCAGCACCGCGGCCGCCACGCCGTAATGCACGTTGATGAACCGCAGATCCGGCGACACCGCGTCCGGATCCATTCCGTCCGTCGCGCTTGCCACGCTGTCGGCAGAGGCGCGGCCCTGGTGACAGACCGTGCAGGTCGCCGAAGAACCGAGCCCGCCGACGGTGACGCCCGAGGGGAACGGCACCGCATCCAGCGCCCCCGCCTCGGAGACATGGCAGGCGGCGCAGCCGATCACGGTGTTGATCGTGCCGGGATGCTCTACCGCAAGGGGCGCGCTGCCATCCGCGCCCAGCCAGTCCAGCATGCCGCTTTCCGAATGGCAGGCGGCGCAGGCGGCCGGAACCTCGCCCTCCGGGTTCCAGTGCGTGAAGGCGGGCGAGCGGTAATCGCCATGCGGGCCGTCGAGCCATGCCTCGACAATCTCGGCAAGGCTGCGGTCCTGGGCGGCAAGCGGCATCGCCGCAAGGACGAGGAACGCGGCAAGACCGGAAAGGAAACGGGCGGGGCGCATGGCGGCCTTTCTCGTGCTGGGAAAGACAGGGTGCACCGGGCTTTCGGACCAGGTCCTTGACGCAGGTCAAGGAAGCATGCGCCCGCGCCCCGCTCAACTGGGGCCCTATGCAAGGGAGAGGTTTCATGCAGGACGCGCCGGCCGGCAGCCGATCCGCCGACGCCCACCAGTCGCCACGCCTTCCCGCCTGGGTGGCGGCCCTGCTCTATCCGGCGGCCTGTCTCGCGCCCCTTGCGCTTGCCGCGACGCGCACCGTCGCGCCCGCCGCCACATGGGAGCTGGCGGCAGCGGGTCTGGGCCTTGCGGGTCTTGCGGCGATGGCGGTGCAGTTCGTGACCTCGGGGCGGTTCCAGATCGTCTCAGGGCATCTCGGCGTCGATCGCGTCATGGCCTTTCACAAGACCGCCGCCTGGTGGGTGCTGCTGGCGCTGCTGCTGCACCCGGTGCTTTATGTCGTGCCGACATCTCTTGCCGATCCCGCCCTGGGGGCAGAGCGGCTTCGGGCCTATGCCACCCTGACGCATTACCGCAGCGGGGTCGTGGCGCTCGCGGCGCTTGCAATCCTTGTCATCGGCTCGGCGCTTCAGAAGCGCCTGCGACTGCGCTACGAGGCATGGCGCGGCGCCCATGTGCTGCTGGCGGCCCTCGCGCTGGGCGCGGGCCTGCACCACGCGCTTGCGGTGGGCCGGTTCAGCGCCACGGGTGCGCTGGGCCTGTTCTGGTGGGCGCTGGGCGCGCTGGTCATGGGCATTGTCGCGGTGCTCTACGGGTGGCGCTGGGCCCGGCTGCACCGGCGGCCCTGGCGCCTTGCCTCCGTCGTCAGGGTGGCCGACCGGATCTGGGAGCTGGACATCCAGCCGGTGCCGGGCACGCCGCCGCTGGGCTACCGCGCGGGACAGTTCGTCTGGATGACCGAAGGCGCGCGGCGCTTCCCGCTGTTCGATCACCCCTTCTCCGTCGCCGACAGCCCCGAACGGCCGGGGCTGAGCCTGATCGTCAAGGAGGCGGGCGACTTCACCGGGCGGATCGGGCAGCTTGCCCCCGGCACGCCCATCGGGATCGACGGGCCATATGGCACCTTCACCCTCGAGGGCCGGGACGAGGACGCGGTCCTCCTGATCGCGGGCGGCGCGGGGATCGGGCCAATCATGGGGCTTCTGCGCGACCTGGTCGCGCGCGGGCATGAACAGCCCGTGCGCCTGGCCTATGCCGCGGGCGCGCCCGAAAACCTCGCCTGTCTGGGCGAGATCGCGGCCGCGGAGGCGCGGCTCGACCTGCGGACGCTTCTTCTGAGCGAGACGCCGTCGTCCGGGTGGTCGGGCGCGGTGGGGCGGCTCGACCATGCGCGGATGGCGGAAATGCTGGACGGGCTGGACCCGGCCCGCACCGTGGCGCTGATCTGCGGGCCGGGGCCGATGGTGACGGCGGTCGCCGACGGGCTGATCGAATTGGGGCTTCCCATGGACCGCGTGATGTACGAGCGGTTCGACTATTCCGAAGGCGCCTCACGGCTGGACCGGCGCCTCAGGCGGCGCTTTCTTGCGCTCGCGCTGGCACTTGGCATCGGTATCGCCGCCTTCGTGGCCGCCCTTGGCTGAGGGATCGTCGGCGGGCGCGACGCGCAGGCGGCGCACCCCGAATGGACCCGCTTGATTGCGCCTGCGGAGCCTGTAGAAGTCGGGGGTGCGTTCGCCGGCCGGGCCCTGTCCCGTCACGGGACGCGGGGGCCCCGCCGCATCGCCGGGCCCCGGCAAGGACACAAGGGGAGGACACAGATGTATCGAGCATTCATCCTGGCGCTGGGCATGACCGGGCTTGCAGCGACCGCGCAGGCAGGCGAGGCGGATGTCGCGGCCGGCGAGAAGGCCTATCAGCAGGTCTGCCGCAACTGCCACGGGCCCAAGGCGCAGGGCATGTCGGCCTATCCCAAGCTGGCCGACAAGGAAGCGGATTACCTGACCGAGCGGCTGGAGACCTATCGCGCGGGAGAGCGGATCGGGCCGAATTCGCCCCTGATGATCCCCTTCGCGCAGGAGCTGTCCGACGAGGATATCGTCAACATCGTGGGCTACATCACCACCGCCTTCAAATAGGCAGGCCCACAGGTTGCAGGACACCGGCCGGCGCACGCGCCGGCCGTTTTCGTATGGCGCTTTCCCATTGTGCGGAAACATGAATTTCCGATGCACCGGCTTCGGAATCAATTGAAGGCGGACCCGGCGAAGCGTACTCTCCGCCCACTGCTTCGCCCAGGGTCGGACCAGCTGTCCGGCCCGGCGTCGACAGAAAAAGACGATCCCTTGGGAGGATACAATGAAACTTCGTACAAGCAGCGCATCCGCGCTCTTCCTGGTGCCGCTGGTTGCCGGCGCGCTCGCCCTTCCGGCCACCGCCCAGACCGGCATGAACACCACCGCGCTTGAGCACAGCGTCGTTCTGGACAACCTCGAAAGCCCCTGGGACATGGCCTTCCTTGCGGACGGCACGATGTTCTTCACCGAGAAGTGCAAGGGCCTGTCGGTGCTGATGCCCTCGGGCGAGGTGAAGCCGCTTCTGGGCATGTCCGGCTCGGAGGGCTACCCCAGCACCGCCGACGACCTGTTCTGCGAGGGGCAGGCCGGCATGATGGGCGTGGCCATCGATCCGAACTTCGCCGAGAACCGCCGGATCTATGTCTACTCGACCTCGAACATGGTCACGCCGCACACCAACCGCCTGATGCGGCTGGTGGTCAGCGAGGACTTCACCGGCGTGTCCGATCGTACCGACATCGTGGACGACGTGCCCTACAAGATGGCGGCCTCGGATCACCCCTTCGGCGGGCCCGGCGCGCATAACGGCGGGCGCGTGCGCTTCGGTCCCGATGGCGCGCTCTGGCTGACCACGGGCGACAACCACAACGCCGAGATCCCGCAGAGCCCGACGCTGATGGGCAGCAAGGTGCTGCGCATCGACACCGACGGCAACGCGCATCCCGACAACAACCCGCCCGAGGGCTTCGACAAGCGGGCCTATACCTATGGCCACCGCAACGTGCAGGGCATCGCGTTCGAGCCTGCGACCGGCACGCCGATCGTGGTCGAGCATGGCCCCTGGCACTCGGACGAGATCACCGTCCTGGTGAACGGCGGCAATGGCGGCTGGGATCCGCGGCCCAACATGGCCGGCCGTGGCGATTGCCCGGACAACTACTGCGGCTACAGCCCGAACCAGATGGAGGGGATGAACCGCTACGAGCGCGCGGCCTTCATGCCGATGACCGATCTCGACACCTATCCCGACGCGATGCAGCCGATCTGGGACAACAACGGCTGGTCCCAGGGCAGCGGCTCTGCCGCCTTCCTCGAGGGCGAGCAGTGGGGCGACTGGAACGGCGCGATGGTCGTGGGCGTCATGGGCATCGGCTTCGGCGGCACGCCGATCGGCCAGCGCATCGACGTGGTCGAGCTGACCGACGACCTTCAGGTCGAGGACGTGACCGAGATGACGCTGCCGATGGAATCCGCGCGGTTCCGCTCGGTGGTGCTCGGGCCCGATGGCAGCCTCTACACCGCGGTGGACGAGGGCGCGATCCACAAGCTCACCCCCGCCAACTGAGGGCGACACCGGCGCGCCGCCCCGCCGCGGCGCGCCATCTGCCGGGCGCGGGTCCCCTGACGGGGGCCCGCGTTTTCCGTTTCGGGCCGCCCACCCACGCTCAGACGATCAGGCCGTCGATCTGCTCCCGGCAATAGGTGTGGATGTCGCCTGCGCGGGTCAGCCAGATCCGGTCCCGGTGCGCGCAGATATGCGACAGCGCCCGGCGCAGCTGGCGCAGGCGGTAGGGCTGGCCCACCAGGTAGGGATGCAGCGCGATGCCCATGACCAGCGGCTGGGCGCGGGACTGCTCCAGCATCTCGTCGAAATTGTCGATGATCATGTCGGCGAAATCTGCCGCCCCGTCCTTGCGCGCGACGATCGAGGGGATGTCGTTCACCTCCTGCGGATAGGGGATCGACAGGATCCGGCCCGCCCGCGTGCGCATCCAGACCGGCTGGTCGTCCATGCACCAGTTCAGCGTGTAGCCATAGCCCGCCTCGGCCAGCAGGTCCGGGGTGACGGCGCTTTCCGCGATCCAGGGCGACAGCCAGCCCTGGGGCGCCACGCCCTCGGCCTGCGTGATCGCTTGCGTCGCCTCGGCGATGAGTTGCGCCTCCTCCTGCTCCGCCAGCACGCTCTGGCGTTCGGAATTGGTGCGGCCATGGCCCACCACCTCGTCGCCGCGGGCGCGGAAGCTGTCCATCAGTTCGGGCGCGTAGTCGTACATCGCGCTGTTGGCGATGATGCTGGCGGGCATCTCCAGCGCATCGAACATCTCGCGCATCCGCCAGGCGCCGACCCGGTTGCCGTAGTCGCGCCAGGCGTAGTTCAGCACGTCGGGCTGCGGCCCGCCCGGCGCAAGCTCTGCGCCCAGCCCCTCGCCAAAGGCGAAATGCTCCAGGTTCAGGCCCAGATAGACCGCCAGCCGCGCGCCACCCGGCCAGGTGTAGTCGGCGCGCCGGGTGATCGGCACATAGTCATAGCGCCCGTGGTGCCTCTGCATGGATCAGAGCTCCGCTTCCGCCAGCCCCGCCTTGAAGAGCAGGATCTCGGCGCTGTCGTTCCAGACATCGGTGCGCACCAGCTTGCCGTCGCGCACGATGAACTTGTCCATGTAGCGGTTCGTCTCGAAGGGCGTGCCGTCGGGCCATTCGCCATACAGATAGCCGGTGTTGTAGACATGCACGTCGCCCGTCTCGGGGTCCAGCGCGGCATCGGTGCGCAGGAAGCGCTTCTTCACCCAGGCATAGCGCCGGGCGTTGAAGGCGGCGCTTTCCGAGGGGTTCGCAAAGCGCCGCCCCCCGGTGAAGACCAGCTCGAAATCCTCGCTGATATGGGCAGAGGCTGCGACGGGGTCGGGGATCATCGACAGCTCGAGATAGGTTTCGACGATGGCCTTTGCGGCGGCCACGGGATCAGTTTTCTGGTCCATGCGATCCTCGTTGATGACTTGCGGGGGGGAAATCGGCGCAGGCGCCGCGACAGAAGCTTCGCACGATCACGGCGGCCGCATCGGCCATCTGCCGCGCCTGCGCGTTGGCGGCATCCAGCCGCCGCGCGGCGGTGCGGGCGCGTTCGGCCAGCGCCGTCTCGTCCAGCGTCAGGACGCGCCCGTCCTTGAGCACGAAGTCGCCCGCGATCATCACCTCGCGAAGCGCCGCGCCATTCTCGGCGAACACGATCTGGGAAAGCGTGTCGCGCAGGGGCACATAATGGCAGTAGTCGGCATCGAGAAACAGCAGATCCGCGGCCCAGCCCTCCTCGATCCGGCCGACCCGGTCGAGGCCCAGGATCCGCGCGCTGCCCTCGGTCGCCATGCGGAAGGCTTCGGTCGCGCCGATCCAGTGCTCGGGCGCTGCGGCCTGCGCCCGGCTGAGCGTGGCGCCAAGGCGCATCGCCTCGAACATGTTCTGCCCGTCCGAGGTGTTCGAGGCGTCGGTGCCGATCCCCAGGCCGACACCCGCATCCGCCAGCATCCGCACCGGCGCGGTGCCCGAACCGAGCCGCAGGTTGCTCATGGGGTTGTGCACGATGCCGGTGCCGCTGGCGGCCAGAAGCCGCGCCTCCGTCTCGGACAGCCAGACGCCATGCGCGCCGCTCGCCCGGGCCGACAGCACGCCCAGCGCCCCGAGATGCGCGGTCAGGCTGGTGCCGTAGCGGCGCCGGGCTGCCACCTGCTGCATCCGGCTTTCGGCCAGGTGGGTCTGAAGCCGCAGGTCGCAGTCATCCGCGAGAGCAGCACAGGCGCGCAGGAAATCGTCGGAACAATGGAGCGGGATGGCCGGGCCGATGCCGGGCCGGACCCGGTCCATGGGCACCGGCCAGCGCTGCACGGCGTCCGCGCAGATCGCCAGCGTCTCGGTCCAGGGGGGCATGGCGATCGCGGCAAGGGCCGCGCGCATCTCGGGCGGAAATGCGTCAAGCAGCCCCGGCAGCGCCTGGTGGATCGTGCGGTCCGAGATCATCGGCGCGACCACCGCCCGCATGCCGGCCCCATGATAGGCCATCGCCACCGCGTGAATGCCCTCGACGCTGGGGCTTGGCAACTCCACGCTCAGGTCGAAACAGGCGGTGCAGCCCTTGCGGATCATCTCGACGGCAGAGAGTTCCGCACTCAGACGCAGGTCGTCGACGTGGCGGTTTCCGTTCAGGGCGCCCGCCCCGGCAAGGAACGTCTCGAGCGTGGCATCGTCCGGCACGCCACCCCGGCCCAGCGCGCCGTGCGAATGGGTGTGCCCGTTCACCAGCCCCGGGATCACGATGCGGCCCGCCGCGTCGATCACCTCGACATCCGCGGGGCCGTCGCCGTCGATCAGGGCCTTGATGCGGCCGTCGCGCACCAGGATCGAGACGCTCTCGAAGCGCGTGTTCCCGACCAGCACGAGGCCGCCGCGGATCAGTCTGGCAGGGCTGGGCACGCGGAACCTCGGGCCATTGGGGGATCAGGAAACAGGGGCGCGCCGGCCAGACGGGTCCGGCCGGCGCGCGGGGTGGATCAGTTCATGATCTCGACGGCGAAACGGCGCTCCTCGACCGGCGGCAGGAAAGAGCGGTCGAAGATCTCGGAGGCGTCGGGCAGACGCTCCAGCCCGTAGCCCTGGGCCACTATCTCGATCGAGCGGGTCAGCCGCTCGTCCACCAGGTCGCCCATGCCGATCTCGTCGGCCTCGGGGGCGTTCATCAGGTTGGTCAGCGCGAAGTTCAGGCGCGCGCGCTCGATCTCGGGGTCCACCAGGTTGTCGAAGGCCATGATCGCCTCCATCGCGGCGTCCTGGTCCTTGGCCACCTCCAGCGTGGCGCGGTTGACGGCGCGCACCATGGCGGCGACCGCGTCGGGGTTCTCGGCCAGAAGCGCCTGGGACACCATCAGCCCGTTGGAATACAGGTCCATGCCGTAATCCTCGAACTGGAACCAGTTGTAGTCGGCGGCCGGGTCCTGGCGGTTGGCGATCAGGTTGAACCAGCTTGTGATGGTGAAGACGAAGGCGCCGTCGATGTCGCCGCGGATCATCATGGGCTCTTGCAGGTTCGGCGCCATGTTCTCCTGGCTGACCTTGGTGATGTCGACGCCGTTCAGTTCGGCAAAGACCGGGAACAGCCGCGTGGTGGGCGTGCCCTGGGCGCCGCCCAGCGTGCGGCCCTCGAAATCGGCCACCGTCTCGATGCCGCTCGACTTAGGCGTGACGATCGCGAAGGGCGGGCGGTTCCACAGCTGGTAGACCATGACCGGCGCCTCTCCGGGGCGCTGGGCGGCGTTCTGGATGATCGCGTTGATGTCGCCGAAGCCCGCGTCATAGGCCCCGCCCATGATCCGGGTGACGGTCGCGGCCGACCCCTCGCCCTGGTCGATGGTGACGTTCAGCCCCTCTTCCGCGAAATACCCCTTGCTAAGGGCCAGCAGGAAGGGCGCGTCCGAGCCTTGCGTCTTCCAGCCCAGGGTGAAGCGGATGTCGGTGGCCTGGGCGAAGGCGGGGGACAGTGCGGTGGCGATGGCGATTGCGGCGCCGAACAGGGAGTGTCTCATTCGCGTGGTCCTTCTCTGGCGGGTTGCAGGGGTAGTCGGAACTCAGCTGACGGCGATGTCGTTGCCGCGCGTGGCCCAGCCGGTCACCCGGCGCTCGAGGAAGGAGAAGGCCGCGTAAAGCGCCACCCCCATCAGGGCCAGGATGATCAGCCCGGCGAAGACCAGCGAGACCTGGAAATTCGAGGACGCCGTCATCATCACGTTGCCGATGCCCCGGTTCGAGGCGACGGTCTCGGAGAGCACGGCGCCCACGAAGGACAGCGTGATCGCCACCTTCAGCGAGGCGAAGAAATAGGGCATGGTGCGTGGCAGGCCGACATTCCACAGGATCTCGCGCTTCGATGCGCCCAGCGTCTTGAGCACGTCCTCGAGATCGGGCTCGGTGGTGGCAAGGCCCGTGGCGATGTTCACCACGATGGGGAAGACGCAGATCACCATGGCCGTCAGGATCGCGGGCGTCGTGCCCGAGCCGAACCACAGCACGAAGATCGGCACCACCGCCACCTTGGGGATCGAGGAAAAGCCCACCAGCAGCGGATAGGCCACCCCGTAGGCGATGCGCGAGGTGCCGATCAGCACGCCGATGGACACCCCGATCAGCACGCCCAGCGCAAATCCCGTGAGCGTGGCGTAAAGCGTCTGCACGATATGCGGCCACAGCACCGGGAAGCGCGTCCACATCGTCACCAGGATCTCGGACGGGCGCGGCAGGATCAGGTCCGACACGCCCAGCAGCACGCAGAGCACTTCCCAGGTCAGGAAGAAGCCCGCGATCAGCGAGTAGGACATCAGCTTGATCTTGTGGCTTTCGGTCATCGGGCGCACTCCGTTACGCGGTGGCGGTCACTTGCGGATCTGCGCGATCAGCTCGCGCAAACCTTGGGTCATCTCGACGAATTCGGGGGTGTAGATGATGCCGATGTCGCGCGGCTGGGGGATGTCCACCGCGCGGTCGGATATGACCCGGCCGGGCCGCGCGCTCATCACGCAGATGCGACGCGCAAGATATCCCGCCTCGCGCAGGTCGTGGGTGACCAGCAGCACCGTGGGCTTGCGGTCGAGGTAGAGTTCCTGAAGCGTCTGCCACAGTTCTTCGCGGGTGAACTGGTCGAGCGCGCCGAAGGGTTCGTCGAGCAGCAGCAGGTCGGGCTCGTGGATCAGCGCCCGACACAGGTTGGCACGTTGCAGCATGCCCCCCGACAGCTGCCAGGGGAAATGCCCGGCGAAATCCTTCAGCCCGACCTGCGCCAGCAGCGCGTGCACCCGGTCGCGATAGGCGCCCTTGCGGTCGCGCTGGAAACTCTGCTTGAACGGCTCCACGATCTTGAGCGGCAGCATCACGTTCTTCTCGATCGTGAGCCAGGGCAGCATGGTCGGGTTCTGGAACGCCATGCCGATCCGAACCGCCTTGGCCGCGGCCTCGCGCCCGCCCAGCAGCACCTCGCCCGAGGAGGGGCGGATCAGGTTGCTGACAAGCCGGAGGATGGTGGATTTCCCGCAGCCCGAGGGGCCTACGAGAGCGACGAAGTCGCCCCGCTCCATGCGCAGCGTGGTGGGCGACAGGGCGGTCACGGTCTTTTCCCCCGTGCCGAAGACGACCGATGCCTCGATCAGCTCGATCGCCGGGCGGGGATGGACCGCGCCGTCATGGCCCGTGGGCTGCGCCTGCGCAGCGGATCGGGCCGGGGTGGGGATGGTTTCCAGGATGCTCATGCCGCCAAGTGACAGCGCGGGGGGCGGGCTGTTAAGCAGCGTTAGTAAGTGAATTCTGAATTATGCGCGAAGTGCTGAAGTTTTGGGCGTCTGGCCGGACCGAAGCCGAAGCCGCAGGCGAAACGCGAACGGGATGCCGCGGAAAAGGGCGCAGGCGCGCGGGGCGGGCCGCGTCAGGGCGTGGGCGAATCGCCCGCCGCCACCGCGTCCAGCACCAGCGCCACCGCATGCGCCCGCCGCGCCCTGCGCCAGTCGGCGGTGCGGATGTCGGTGTCGAAGATCACAGACAGCGTGTGGCCGTTGTTCAGGTGGAAGGCGCTCAGCGCCACGATGGTGATGTAAAGCTGAAGCGGGTCGTGCCGGCGGCGGAAGGCGCCCTGCGCCACGCCGCGGTCCATGATCCCCGCGATCGCGGTCAGGATCGGCTGGGAGCTGTTGCGGATCGCGCCGGTCTGCTCGATGAAGCGGCCCTCGAGCAGGTTCTCGTTGCGGGCGATCTTCACGAAAAGCGGGTTGGTCTCGAAGAAGTCGAAGGTGAACTCCACCAGCCGCTTGAGTGCGACCAGCGGCTCGAGCCGGTCCAGCGCCAGCGCGTTCTCCTGCGCGCGGATGTCCGCGAACACCTGCTCCAGCGCCGCGATGTAGAGTTTTTCCTTGCTGCCGTAATAGTGGTACAGAAGCCGCGGGTTGCAGCCCACCGCCGTGGTGATGCGATCGACGCGCGCGCCGTGAAAGCCGTGATCGGCGAACTCGCGAAGGGCCGCGTCCATCAACTGGGCCTTGGTGCGTTCGGGGTCACGCCGACGCGGTGTCTTCTTTCCCGGCGACTCGGTCATTTCCCTCGACTTTCCCGGCGATCCCGTTGCGCGCGTTCCCCTTCCCTAAACAACGCCGCCCGCTCTCGCCAGCCCGCTTGCCGTGATGGATGTGCACAAAATTCTGCCAATCGCCGATTTCAGGGCGCCGGGCGTGTAAGTGAACGTTTACTTATGCGCCCGCCCCTCCTACCACCCGGATGACCGCCCCCCTCTGCGGCGGCCGGCCGGGCCCGTCCGCGCCTGCGCTCGATCCGACCGTGACCGATGAAAGGAAGACGCATGTCGCTCGTCCAGGATTGTGGCGAAGTCTCCACCCCGGCGAAGGGCGCGCAGGCCCGCGGCACCCCCGGGGCGCTTACCACGCCCCACCCGCTGGCGACGGCCGCCGGGATGCGCGTGCTGGAGGCCGGGGGCACCGCCCCCGAGGCGCTGATCGCCGCCGGGGCGGTCCTGGCGGTCGTGATGCCCCATTTCTGCGGCCTGGGCGGCGATGCGGTCTGGCTCGTCTCGGACCGGCACGGGCGGCAACGCAGTTTCCTTGCCATCGGACAGGGCATCGACAGGCCGATGCCCGCGGGGCCGTTCCCGCTGCGCGGGCCGGGCTCGATCCTGACGACCGCGGCCGTTGTCGACGGCTGGCGCCACGCCTTCGAGGATGCGCGCGCAACCATGGGCGCCACCGCCGGGTGGGAGGATCTGCTGGCCCCCGCGGCCGGCATCGCCGCCGACGGCCACGAAGTGACCCGCTCGCAGGCGTTCTGGGCCGGCTTCCGCGCACCCGACTGCGGCGGCTGGCCGGGCTTCGGCCGGATCTTTCTGGGCGATGGCCAGCCCCTGCCCGCCGGCCATGTCCTGCGCCAGCCGGAACTTGCGCGGACCCTTTCAGACCTGGCCGAACGCGGGCCGCGGGAATTCTACACCGGCCCCCTTGCCCGGCGCATCGTCGAGGGGCTGCGGGCAGAGGGCGTCGTGATCGGCGCCCATGACCTGGCCCGGACCACCACGCGGCAGGCGGCGCCGCTCGCGCTCGACTATCGCGGGCTGACGCTGCTTGCCCCGCCGCCGCCGACGCAGGGCGTGACCACGTTGCAGATCATGGGCATCCTCTCGCGCTTCGATCTTGCGCGCCACGCACCGGGCAGCGCCGGGCATGTCCATCTCTGCGTCGAGGCGGTCAAGCGCGCGTTCCTCCATCGCCACGCCATCGCCGACCCCGCCTTCGCAAGGGCGGATACCGGCCGCTGGCTCGGGGATGCCGCACTCGATGCCGAGGCGGGGCGCATCGCGACCGATCGGGCGATGCCCTGGCCGCATCGCTGGCAGCACGGCGATACGGTGTTCCTGGGTGCCATCGACGCGCAGGGCAACGCGGCAAGCGTGCTGCAAAGCACCTATTTCGACTGGGGCAGCGGGGTGGTCGCGGGCGATACCGGCATCCTGTGGCAGAACCGCGGCGCGGCCTTTTCCAGCGACCCCGCCAGTCCGAACGCCTTCGCGCCGGGCAAGCTGCCCTTCTACACGCTGAACCCCGGCCTCGCGCTGAAGGACGGCCAGCCGCACATCGTCTATGGCACGCAGGGCGCCGACGGCCAGCCGCAGACGCTGGCAATGCTGCTCACCCGGCTGATCGATTTCGCACAGACCCCCGAGGACGCGCTGGCCGGCCCCCGTTTCCTGCTGGGGCGCACCTTTTCCGACAGCCGCGACAGCCTCAAGATCGAGGCGGATGCAGGCGCTCAGGTGCTTTCCGACCTGGCCGCGCTGGGGCACGAGATCAGCCCAATCCCGGCGCAAAGCCCGATCGCCGGGCAGGCCGGGCTTGTCGTGGCGGACGGCATGGGCTGCCACGCGCGCCACGATCCCAGGCAGTAGCCGCCGCGTCGGTCGCAAGGGACCGACAGGGCCCCGGCGCCCGACGGCAGACCGCCGCCCGTCCGCGGGCATGCGGGGCGGCGCGTTTGCAGGGCCGCGGGCTTGTCGCTACGCTGATGCGTGACCCTTCGGGACAGGACATATGAGCCGGCTGAACTTCGAGCAGCTTCGCACCTTCACCGCCGTCGTGCGCTGTGGCGGAGTAGGACGGGCGGCGGACGCCCTGAACCTGACCCAGCCGGCGGTCACGGCCCGGATCCGCAACCTCGAGCAGGTGCTGCACGGCGCGCTTTTCGACCGGACGGGCGGGACGATGACGCTGACCAAGCGGGGCGAGCGGCTGCTGTCCTATGCGCGCAAGTTCGAGCAGCTTTCCGAGATGGTCGAGCGCGACGTGATAGACCCCGAAGGGCTGGAACGCCATCTCAGGATCGGGGTGTCGGAAACGATCGCCCAATGCTGGCTGCCCGACCTGATCGCGCGGCTGCACCGGCTTTACCCGAAGCTGGAAATCGAGTTCAACGTCGACATCTCGCTGGGCCTGCGCGAGGGGCTGCTGAACCGCGAGATCGACCTGGCCGTGCTGCTGGGGCCGATATCGGAATATTCCGTGGACAACATAGAGTTGCCGGGTTTCGACCTGGCCTGGTACGTCGCCGCCGATGCGCCGCCGGTGACGCATCCCTCCGAGCATTTCCGCAGGCCAGTCCTGACCTATGCCCGCAACACGCGGCCCTACCGCGAGTTGCGCGACCTGCTGTTCGAGCGGGTCGGGCCAGAGGTGCCGATCTTTCCGTCTTCCTCGCTCTCGGCCTGTTTCCGGCTGGTCGAGGCGGGGCTGGGCGTCGCCGCCCTGCCCCGGGCACTGGCGGCCGATCCGCTGGCGGCGGGCCGGATCGTCGAGTTCGATCCCGGCTGGGTGCCGAGCCCGCTGCGCTTTACCGCGTCCTACCTGGCCGAGCCCAGAAGCCACCTGGTCGAGACCGCCGCGCGCCTGGCGCTCGAGGCGGCCGTGAACCATGCGAGATCATAAAAATCCTTTATCAAAATCAAGAAAATCTTTCGATTTGATCTGATGGACGTCCCACGACAGCCTGTCCCGGCAAGAATGACGACCCGGGGGGCCGATGCGCGACACCTTCAGCGACCTGCAACGAAGCGACCTTGCGACCCTGCGCGCGGCCATCCGCGGCGGCGCCTATCGCGGCCACACGGCGGGGCTTGGCGCGGGGTATCTTCAGGCCAATGTAGTGATCCTGCCAGAGCCCTGGGCGCTCGATTTCATGCGCTTCTGCCAGCGCAACCCCAAGCCCTGCCCGCTGGTGGGCGTGTCCGAAACCGGGGATCCGGTGATGCGCACGCTGGGGCGCGACATCGACATCCGCTCGGACCTGCCGGCCTACAACATCTATCGCGACGGCCGGCTGGCGGGCACGGCGAACGACATCGCCGACCTGTGGACCGGGGACATGGTGGCCTTTGCGCTGGGCTGTTCGTTCACCTTCGAGCATGCGCTGATCCGCGCCGGCATCCCGCTCTGGCACGTCGAGAACGACACCACGGTGCCGATGTTCCGCTCTTCCATTCCCTGCGCGCCGGCCGGGCCGTTCCGCTCGATGATGGTGGTGAGCCTGCGCGCCCTGGACGCGGACCGCGTGGACCAGGCGGTCGCGATCTCGCGCCGCTATCCGCTGGCCCATGGCGGCCCCGTCCATGCAGGCGACCCCTCGGACATCGGGATCGCGGATATCGCGCGCCCCGACTGGGGCGACCCGGCGCCGCTGCTGCCCGGCCAGGTGCCGGTCTTCTGGGCCTGCGGCGTGACCCCGCAGGCCGCCATCGCCGCCGCCGCCCCGCCGCTCTGCATCACGCATCGGCCGGGGCACATGCTGATCACCGACATCCCCGAGGATGCCGAGGTGCCGGTGCTCGCCCAAGACTGAACCAATCACAACAACAGGGATACCAAGACCATGAAAACCAGGATCGCAGTCCTTCTCGCGGCCACCGCCCTGAGCGGCCCGGCCCTTGCCCAGTCCGAAACGCTGTCGGTGGTCGGCAGCTGGTCGAACCTGCCGCTGCACAACGAGTACGAGGCCCCCTTCTGGTCGCAGACCCTGCCCGAGGCGTCGGGCGGCACGATCGACGTGGCGCTGACCACGCACAACCAGATGAACCTGGGCGTGGGCGACGTCTACCGCCTGCTGGGCGAGGGCGTCTATGACGTCGCCATGACCGTGGCCGACTACGCGGTGGCCGATGCGCCGGAACTGGAGGGGCTGGACGTGCCGCTGATCGCCATGACCGCCGACGAGGCGCGCGCCATGGTCGAGGCGGCCCGCCCGATGGTCGAGGACATCTACCGCGACCGCTTCAACAGCCATGTGCTGGCCATCGCGCCCTATCCGCCGCAGGTCGTCTTCTGCAACGCCGAAATCGAGAGCCTTGCCGATCTTCAGGGCCTGAAGGTCCGCGCCTCGGGCCGGATGACCGCGCAGTTCCTGGAGGCGCTGGGCGCCGAGGGCATCAATGTCGGCTTCGGAGAGGTGCCGGGCGCGCTTCAGAACGGCGTGGTGGACTGCGCGGTGACGGGCGCGGGCTCGGGTTATTCCGCCGGCTGGTGGGAGGTGTCCACCCATCTTCTGCCGATCCCGCTGGGCGGCTGGGACAGCGTCGTGACGGCGATCAACCTCGACCGCTGGAACAGCCTCTCGCCCGAGATGCAGACGCTGATCGCGGATACCATCGCGGCCGAATTCGAGGCCCCGGCCTGGGCGGCGGCGCAGGATGCGCTGACCAGCGACATTGCCTGCCTGACGGGCAACGGCGATTGTCCTGCGGGCGAGGCGCGCGACATGGTGCTGGTCGAGGTGTCTGACGCCGATTTCGCCCGCGCGCGGGAAGTGCTGGAAACCACGGTCCTGCCCGACTGGGCGGCCCGCGCCGGGTCCGAGTGGGCCGCGCGCTGGAACGAGAGCGTGGGCGCCGCCGTCGGCGTGAGCATCGCGCAGTAGGCGCGGACAAGGGGGGCCCGCCATGGCCGAAACGATCCTGGGCGCGCTGCGCCGGTTCAACCGCTGGGTCGCGCTGGCCGTGGGGGCAAGCCTTCTGCTGTGCGCGGGCTTCGTCCTGCTCGACATCGTGCTGCGGCGCTTCCACGCATCCTTCGGCGGCACGGACGAGATCAGCGGCT
This sequence comes from Halovulum dunhuangense, assembly GCF_013093415.1. Classification (NCBI taxonomy): domain Bacteria; kingdom Pseudomonadati; phylum Pseudomonadota; class Alphaproteobacteria; order Rhodobacterales; family Paracoccaceae; genus Halovulum; species Halovulum dunhuangense. The sequence goes on along the minus strand of NZ_JABFBC010000004.1, from coordinate 10,144 downwards.
ATGTCATGGCGATCGCCACCTCCTGGGGCATGGCCTATGCGCTGAGCGAGCTGGGCCATGTCCGCATCGACCTGATCCGCAGCCGGGGCGGTCCCCGGCTGCGCGCGCTTTTCGACCTGTTCGCGCTCAGCGTGCTGGCGGCCACCGTCAGCCTGATCGCGCTGAAATGCTGGCCGGTGCTGGAACGCTCGATCCTGAATTCCTCGCGCGCGAATACCCCGCTGGAAACGCCGCTGGCGCTGGTCCAGTGGCCCTGGATGGCGGGCTGGATCTGGTTCGCGATTGCGTCCTGGGTGACGGTTCTCGCCGCCGCGGCCCTGCTTCTTCAGGGGCGGCATGACGCGGTCCACCGCCATATCGGCATCACCGGCGAGATCGAGGAGGCCGAGGCCGCCGCGGTTGCCGCCCTTCGGCCGGAGAATGCACGATGATCCCTTCGATGACCGTGGGACTTCTGGTGTTTCTGGGGCTGTCGATCCCGGTGGGCATCGTGCTGTTCCTGCTGGGTTTCGGCATCGACACCTTTTTCAGCCCGTTCCCGCTGGTGCGCGGACTGGGCAACATGGTCTGGTCCACCTCGAACAACCCGACGCTGATCGCGATCCCGTTCTTCGTGCTCCTGGGCGAGATCCTGGTGCGTTCGGGGATTGCCGCGCGCACCTATGCCGCGCTCGACCGCTGGGTCAGCTGGCTGCCGGGCGGGCTGGTCCACGCCAACATCGCGACCGCGACGATGTTCTCTGCCACCTCGGGCTCGTCGGTGGCGACGGCTGCCACGGTCGCGACCGTGGCGATGCCGCAGGCCGAGAAGCTGGGCTACGATCCGCGCCTGTTCTCCGGCGCGATCGCGGCGGGCGGCACGCTGGGCATCATGATCCCGCCCTCGATCAACCTGATCGTCTACGGGTTCCTCACGCAAAGCTCGATCCCGCAGCTGTTCCTGGCGGGGCTGATCCCCGGGCTGATGCTGGCGCTCGGCTTCATGGCGGTGACGGTGCTGCTGTGCGCGATCCGCCCCGAACTTGGCGGCGTGCGGCGGGTATTCCCCCTTGCCCAGATGCTGCGCGCGCTGGCGCAGCTTCTGCCGATCATCCTGCTGTTCGGCATCATCGTGGGCACGATATATCGCGGCTGGGCGACGCCCACCGAGGCCGCGTCCGTGGGCGTCTTCGGCGCGCTGGCGATCGCGGCGCTGTTCGGGCGGCTGGACCTGGGCGTGATCCGGGAAAGCCTGCTGGGCACGGTCAAGGTCACGGCGATGATCATGCTGGTGGTGATAGGCGCGTCGTTCCTGAACTTCACCCTGGCCTCGGCCGGGCTTGGTGCCGAGTTGCAGACGATGCTGGACGGGCTGGGCCTGTCGCCGATGGGGCTGATCCTGGTGGTGGTGGGGATCTATGTCGTGCTGGGGTTCTTCATCGAGACGTTGTCGCTGATGGTGGTGACGATACCGATCATCGTGCCGCTGGTGGTGGCGGCCGGGTTCGATCCGGTCTGGTTCGGGATCCTGATGATCGTGCTGATCGAGATGGCGCTGATCACGCCGCCGGTGGGGCTGAACCTGTATGTCGTTCAGGGCGCACGGAAATCCGGGCGGATGGGCGAGGTGATGGTGGGTGCGGTGCCTTATGTGCTTGTCATGCTGGCGATGGTCGCGCTGCTGATCGCGATGCCGCAGCTGGCGCTGTTCCTGCCGGAGACGCTGCGCTGAGGCGCCGGAAACGGCGTCTGGAAAACGTCTGGAAAGTGTATGGCACCTGTATGGCAGTCGGGCCCGGCAGCGGCCCGACGCAAGGGGTGCGGCGCCCGCTCAGGCGGCGTCGCCGGTCAGGCCCGAGATGGCCTGGATCAGGCTGTCCTCGGTCACTTCGGCGGCGGTGAATTCGCGCATGATCCGGCCCTGGTACATCGCGAGGATGCGGTCGGAGACATGCAGCACCTCGGGCATCTCGGAGGAGATGACGATGACCGCGAAACCCTGCGCGGCCAGGTCGCGCAGAAGGTTGTGGATCTCGGACTTGGAGCCCACGTCGATGCCGCGCGTGGGCTCGTCCACGATCAGCACCTCGGGGCGCATGGACAGCCACTTGCCGATCACGATCTTCTGCTGGTTGCCGCCCGAAAGATTGCCGACCTGGGTGCGCCAGCTTGGGCTCTTGATCGAGAGCCGGTCGCGGTACTGGTCGTAGATCGAGATTTCCGCCCCGTCCGACACGAAGGGCCCGGCGGTCATGTCGTCCACCTGCGGGAGCGTGATGTTGTCCTTGCAGTTCATGCCCAGGACGAGGCCCTGTTCCTTGCGGCTTTCGGGCACCAGGCTGATGCCGCGGGCGATCGCCTCGATGGGCGAGGAAAGCGTCACCTCCTCGCCCTTGAGGAAGATGCGACCGGCCGAGGGCGTGCGCAGGCCAAAAAGCGTCTCGGCGATCTCGGTGCGGCCGGCGCCCACGAGGCCGTAGAAGCCCAGCACCTCGCCCTCGCGCAACTCGAACGTGACATCGTTGAAGAGCCGCCCGCAGCTCAGCCCCTCGACGCGCAGCGCGACGGGGCCGGGTTTCGTCGGGGCGACGTTGCGGCCGAGATCGAGGTCGCGGCCGATCATCATGCGCGTGATCTCTTCCTCGTTGGTGGCGGCGGTCTCGAGCGTGCCGCGATACTGCCCGTCGCGCAGCACGCTGATGCGGTCGGTGATGCGGAATATCTCTTCCATGCGGTGCGAGATGTAGATGATCCCCACGCCATGCGCCTTGAGATCCGCGATCACGTCGAAGAGCACCACCTTCTCGGCATCGGTCAGCGAGGCGGTGGGCTCGTCGAAGATCACGGCCTTTGCGTCCACCGTCAGGGCGCGGGCGATCTCGACCATCTGCTGGTTGGCGATGGAGAGTTCGCCGACCCGGGTGCGGGCGTTGAAGCCGACCTTGAGCTTTTGCAGGATCGCATCGGTTCGGGCATAGAGCGTCGCCCAGTCCACGCGGCCGAAGCTCTTGCGCGGCAATTCGCCCAGGTAGATGTTCTCGGCCACCGAGAGTTCCTCGGCCAGGCTGAGTTCCTGGTGGATGAACATGACGCCCCGGGCCTTGGCCTCCAGCGGGCCGCGCATCACCGTCTCGCGTTCGGCGATGAAGATGCGGCCCTCGTCGGGCTGGTAGATGCCGCCCAGCACCTTCATCAGGGTGGACTTGCCGGCGCCGTTCTCGCCCATCAGGGCGTGCACTTCCCCGGGCATCACCGAGAAGCTCACACCGTCGAGGGCGCGGACGCCGGGAAAGGTCTTTACGATCCCTTCCAGGCGAAGGGCAGGTTTCTGGTCGGTCATAGCCGCAACTCCTCTGCGCCCTTGCGGTTCAGCTGCCGGTCGAGGAACAGCACCGCGATCAGGATGGTTCCGATCACCAGGTTGACCGTCTCGGAATCCGCGCCGATGTGGTTCAGGCCCCGGCGCAGAAGCTGGATCGCGATGACCCCGCCCAGCGTGCCGATGATCGAGCCCTTGCCGCCCGCAAGCTTGGTGCCGCCCAGCACGACGGCGGTGATCGCCCACAACTCGAACAGCATCCCGTCATTGGGGTTCACCGAGCCGCTGCCCGAGTAGAAGACCACCGCCGAGAGGGCTGCGAGAAAGCCGATCAGCACGAAGTTGATGGTGATGTGGGGCCCCACGCGGATGCCGGCATTGACCGCCGCCTCGCGGTTGTCGCCGATGGCATAGGCGTTGCGGCCATGCACGGTGCGGGTCATCACCAGCCAGACGATCAGCGCGACGCCCAGCAGCACCAGCGCCGGCACCTGGAGGCCGAGGATGTCCGCCTCGGCGATGTCCACCATGGCCCAGTTCAGGTTGTAGGTGGGCTGTTCGCCGTTGTAGACGAAGACGAGGCCGCGATAGCCGAGCATGGCGCCCAGCGTCACGATGAAGGCGTCGACGCCGGTCTTCCAGACGATCAGGCCGTTGATCAGGCCAAGCAGGCAGCCGGTCAGCAGCGCGAAGAGCCAGGCCAGCGGGATCGCCGCATCGCCCATCGCCGCCATGAAGGGCCAGCCCAGGCTGTCGAGCATCACGATCCCCGCAAGCGCGTAGATCGCGCCCACCGAAAGGTCGATGTTGCCGTTGATCATCACCACGGTCATGCCGATGGCGATGATCCCGATGGGGGCCGACTGCTTGAGCAGCAGCAGCATGCTGTCGAGATCCATGAAGGCGCTGTCGGACAGCGACCAGTAGCGGCCGGCAAGTTCGAAGAAGACGAGCTGGAGGGCGATGAAGCCCCAGATCGCGCCGTTCCGTGCCAGGTTCTTCAGGGTTGGATTGTTCATGTCCGTGCTCCTCAGGCGATCGGCGACCAGAGCTTTCCGCGCTTGGTGGCGATATCGAGCCAGACGGCGAGGATGATGATGATCCAGGTGACGACGAACTGGACGTAGAATTGCAGCCCCGCGAGCAGCAGGCCGTTCTGGATGAAGCCCAGGATCAGCACGCCGATCACGGTCTTGAACACGGTGCCCGAGCCGCCCAGCAGCGACGCGCCGCCCAGGATGACGGCGGCCAGCACCTCAAGCTCCATCCCCTGCCCCACGGTGTTCTGCGCGCCCATGGTGCGGCTGGCCTGGATCAGGCCCGCGGTCGCGACGCAGAAGGCCGAGATGAGGTAGGTGAGGAACACGACGCGGGCGCGCGGGATGCCCGAGAAGGTGGCGGCGGTGCCGTTGCCGCCCACGGCATAGACCTTGCGCCCGAAGGGGGTGCGCGCGAGCAGGATGCCCAGCAGGGCCGCGAGCCCCGCGAACAGGAGCACCGGGATCGGGATGCCGAGCGCCGAGCCGCGCCCGAAGACGCCGAACCAGGTCGCGCCCTGGTTGGCGATGTCCATGTTCTGCCCGCCCGAATAGGTCAGCGTCAGGCCGTGGATCGCGGACAGCATCCCCAACGTGACGATCAGCGAGTTGAGCCTGAGATAGCCGATCAGGTAGCCGTTGATCGCGCCCAGGCACAGGGTCATGGCGAACATCGCCGGGATGGCGAGCGCGGGGCCGAAGGCGGGGTTCTCGTGCAGGTCCAGCACCACGATGGCCGAGAAGGACAGCATCGAGCCGACCGACAGGTCCAGGTTGCCGCCGATCACCACGAAGGTGACGCCAAGCGCCATGATGCCCAGGATCGCCGAGGAGCGGACCACGCCGAAGACGTTGTCCACGGCGATGAAGCGCGGGTTCCACAGCGCGAAGCCCAGCATGAAGATCACGAAGGCGATCAGGATGCCCTGGCGTGCCAGCACCCTGCCCAACGATTTGGCGGCCGTGTCGGCCATGTTCCGTTCTCCCCTCCATGAGGCGCCTTGGCGGCGCTCTCGTTCGTTTGCGGTTCAGATGGTCCGGTGTCAGACCAGGACCATGCCTCCGTCGATCATCACGATCTGCCCTGTCATGTAGTCGCTTGCCCGCGAGGCAAGGAAGGTGGTGGTGCCGGTGATGTCCTCGGCGCGGGCGACGCGGCCCTTCAGGATCTCGGAGGAGAATTCCTCCATCGCCTGGCCGGGGCGCTCGGAGGCGCCGATTTCCATGAGGTCGCGGTCGACCTGTTCCCACATCTCGGTCGCGACCACGCCCGGCGCGAAGCCGGTCACGGTGATGTCGTGGCGCGCAAGGTCGCGGGCCGCCGACTGGGTCAGGCTGACCACGGCGAATTTCGAGGCGCAGTAGGGTGCGACGTTGTCGAAGCCCTGGCGCGACGCGATCGAGGCGGTGTTGACGATCTTGCCGCCGCCGCCCTGCGCGATCATCTGGCGCGCGGCTTCCTGGATGCCGATGAGGCAGCCCAGGCCGTTCACGTCCATGATGAAGGACCAGTTGTCCTCGGTCACGTCCATGAAGTTCATCGGCTTGTTGACGCCTGCGTTGTTGAACATCACGTCGAGGCGCCCGAAGGCCGCGACGGTCTGCCCGATCATGTCGCGGACCTGCGCGCGGTCGCGCACGTCCACCCCGGCGGAGATCACCGCGTCGGGGTCGATGCCGGGGCGGGCGCGGTTGCGCGCGGCCACCTCGGCCACCTGGTCTGCGTTCAGGTCCGCGAAGCAGACCCGCGCCCCTTCGTCGAGCAGCGCCTCGCCGATGGCGCGCCCTATTCCGCGCGCGGCACCGGTCACGATGCAGACGCGTCCCTCAACTCCACGAGGTTCGGCCACGGCGTGTCCCCCCATTCATCTTATCTGTAAGTCGCAAGGTGGGGCGGGGCCAGCCAAGCGGGCCGGCCCCACCCCGGGGGAGGAAGATCAGAACACCGGCCGATCGAACTCGGTCATGTTCTCCTGCGTGATCTTGGGCGTGTCGAAGTAGTTGAGGAAGGGCACGTCCTCGCCCGCCAGCACGTCGAGCGCGGTCTGGAGCGCGGCCTCGGCGTCATCGACCGGCGACTGGTAGATCGAGCCCCAGTACTCGCCCCGCTCCATCGCGTCGTAGCCGACGGCGAAGTTGGTGGCGCCCACGAAGGTGATGTCGGCGGCGCGGCCGGCGGCGAGCGCCGCGTTCAGGGCGCCCACGCCCATGTTGTCGTCGCCCGAATAGACGCCGTCGATGTCGTCATACTTGACGAGGAAGGCCTCCATCACGCGCTGGGCTTCCTCGCGGTTCCAGTTGCCCGGCTGGCTTTCCACCAGGGTGACGTTCGGGCAGACCTCGGGCAGACGCTCCTCGAAGCCGGACGCGCGCTCGATCGCGGTGGTATAGCCGGGCTGGCCGGTGATCTGGACCACGCGGGCCTCGTCCTCGATGCCCTGCGCCTTGAAGCGGTCGCACATGATCTCGGCCGCGCGGGCGCCCTGGGTCACGTTGTCGGGGCCCGAGAAGGAGCGCACGAAGTCGAAGCCCTCTTCGGCGATGTTGGAGTTGGTGACGATCACGGGAATGCCGGCCTGGTGGGCCTGGCGCACCGCCGGGATCACGGCCTGGCCGTTGGTCGGCCAGATGATCATGGCGTCGACCTGCTGCTGCACCAGGTCCTGGATCTGGGCGATCTGGCGCGCCACGTCGCCGCCGGCGTCGAGCACGACGACCTCGACATCGGGGTTCTGCTCGGCCGCGGCGATGAAGGCCTGCTCATAGGTGGTCTGGTAGCTGTCGACGCCCACGTTGTTCTGGGTGATGCCGATGGTGACGGACTGCGCGGCAGCCGCGCCGCCGATCGCGACGAGCGCGGTCGAGCACGCGAGTGAAAGCCTGGTGATACGGGTCATGTCGTTCCTCCCAATTTCTTGTCCTGCTTGTCCTGTGATTGCCGCCGGAGATCCAGCCCGGGAATCGCCCGGTGCAATCTGACCCGTATCCAGCGCGTTTTGATCCGTTTCGGAACCACGGCTTTATGTTCATTATGGATAAATTTTCATCCATTATGGATAACTCAGCCATCCCGCAGAAATGTCAATCTGGTCATTTGAGGAGGACCGCCCATGAAACGCCGCCCGACCCGGGCCGTTGGGCCAAGCGCTCTTGGAACCATGAACCAGCAGCCCGCCAGAAACCGCCAATTCGGACAGGAGGCCGCGTCGCCCGGCGCCGCGTCCCTGTCGCCGGGCACCCCCGAGGCGGAGCTGGCGCGGGTGGTGACGTTCCTTGGCAATCTTTCTCTCGAAATGGATACCGCGCTGGAGCCGACGACGCCCAATCCGCATCTCAACATGATGCTGCACCTGCTGAAGGGCCATATCGAGGGGCGGCTGGTCTCCGCCTCGTCGCTGGCCTCGGCCTCGGGGGTTCCCTATGCCACGGCGATGCGCAAGCTGGCCGAGATCCAGAATGCCGGGCTGATCGAGCAGCGGCCGCGCACGAAGTCGGGGCGCAGCTTTTCGCTGCATCCGAGCGCGGCGCTGCTGGAGCGGTTCAGCGAGCTGGCCAGCCGCGTCGGCCGCATCGCGCGCGGCGCCTTCGACGGCCCCGAGGAGGTGGAGGACTACTTCTACGGCGGCTCCTATGTGCCGGGACAGGCCGCGATCGCGCCGCCAAAGGCGCTTCTGTCGCCGCTGAAGCTGACCGGCGGGCTGCGCATCCTGGTGCATGGCGACCCCACCTTCATGGTGATGGGCAACCTAAAGCGCCAGTTCGAGCACCTGGTCGGCACCGAGATCCACCAGCGCGCCTTTTCCATCGACCGGCTGCACCAGGAGGCGTTGCGCAACGCCGAGCGCAAGCGCAGCGCCTATGACCTGATCGCGGTGGACCTGCCCTGGATCGGCGAGTTCGTCGCCAAGGGCGTGATCCGGCCGCTGACCGAGGTGATGGACACCGCCCGGCTGGACCCGAGCGACTTTCACACCGCGGGCTGGCGCGCGACCCATTGGGGCGGCCTGCCCTACGGCGTGCCCAGCCAGACGACGCCCGAGCTGATGTTCTACCGCAAGGACTGGTTCGCCGAAGAGGGGCTGGCCCCGCCCGCAAGCGCGGCCGAGGTGATCGCGGCCGCCCGGCATTTCCACGATCCCCGCAGCGGCCGCTACGGCGTCGCCTGGAACGCCGCGCGCGGCACGGCGCTGGGGCACACCTTCATGATGACCTGCGCGGCCTTCGGCCAGCCGATCATCGACCTGCCGCGCGTGGCCGGCGGCTATGACGCCGACCACCTGAGCGCGGGCGACTACCGTCCGATGCTGGACACCGATCGCGCGCTGGCGGCGGCGGAATACCTGATGGAGCTGATGGACTACTCGCCCCCCGACATCCTGTCGATGTCCTGGTACGAGCGGGTCCGCCCCTATGCGGCCGGAAAGGTCGCGATGGCCTATGGCTACACGCTGCTCGCCCCGTATTTCGAGCTGGACGAGACCTGCCCCGCTTATGGCAACACCGGCTACCTGCCGCATCCGCACGGGCCCGAGGGCGCGCCGATCGCCCCGGTGGGCGGCTATGCGCTGTGCATCCCGGCGAACCTGTCCGAGGAGCGCGTGGCAGAGGCGGTCGAGGCGCTGATCGCCTTCACCTCTCCGGCGGCGCAGAAGCTGTATGTGCAGAGCGGCAGCCGCACCGCGCCCCGCTATTCGGTGGGCGCCGATCCGGAGGTGCGGCGGCTGTCGCCCATCTTCGAGACGGTGGACCAGATGTCCTGGCGCGACGAATTGCAGTTCTGGCCGCGCCCGCCGATCCCGCGGATCTCGGACCTGATCCGGCTGTGCGGGCACGAGCTGCACGACATGCTGCGCGGGCTGGTCAGCCCGCAGACCGCGCTCGCCCGTGTGCAGGCGCGGGCCGAAGAAATCCTGAAAACGCCAATTGACTGAGGGAGGAAGACATGGACACCGAACGCCTGAAGGGCAAGAACATCCTGATCACGGGCGCCGCGCGCGGCATGGGTGCCGCCAACGCCGAGGCCTTCGCAGCCCAGGGCGCCAATGTGTGCCTGGGCGACCTGGACCGGGACGCGGCGCAGGCGGTGGCGGATGCGATCAACGCCCGCGGCAACGGCCGGGCCATCGCGGTGAAGATGGACGTGACCCGTCGCGAGGACAACGCGGCCGCGGTCGCGGCGACGGTCGATGCCTTCGGCATGATCAACGTGGGCCTTTTCAATGCCGGCCTGAACAAGCCCCGGTTCTTCATGGATATCGATGAGGACAACTGGGACATGATCATGAACGTCAACACCAAGGCGATGTGGCTTGGCATGCAGGAGACCGCGCGCCAGATGATCGCGCAGGGCAAGCAGGACGCGCCCTACAAGCTGATCAACGTGGGCTCCATCGCCTCGCGCAAGCCGCTGGTGGACGTGACGGTGTACTGCACCTCGAAATACGGCTGCCTTGCGCTGACGCATTGCGGCGCCATCGCGCTGGCCGAGCACAACATCACCGTCAACGGCTATGCGCCGGGCGTGGTGGTGACGCCCTTGTGGGAACAGCTCGACAAGGACCTGGTGGATATCGGCTTCAAGCAGAAGGAAGGCCAGGCCTACGAGGACATCGTGCGCGACGCGCTGCAGATCAAGCGCGTGTCCTATCCCGACGACATCACCGGCACCGCGTCCTTCCTTGCAAGCCCGGACAGCGACTACATGACCGGCCAGATGATCCATATCGACGGCGGCTGGTGCATCCAGTAGCGCCCGGCCCGTTCCGACAATCAGCCAAACACAGAGGGCAGGCCCGGCCGCCCGGAGGAG